>JBBIOW010000036.1:0-20716 GCA_037443165.1 Nitrospiraceae bacterium
GAAGACGAGCCGAGCGTGCGGGACGTCATCCGGGAGGAGTTGCGGAAATGCGGCTACCAGGTGCTCGAAGCCAAGAACGGGGTCGAGGCGTGCCTGCTCGCCACGCAACAGACGGGATTCATCCATCTCCTGCTGACCGACGTCGTGATGCCGGCCATGAGTGGACGGGAGCTGGCGCACCATCTGTTGACGATCAAGCCGGATCTGAAAGTGCTGTTCATGTCCGGCTATCTCGACGACGTCGGGGTCGGCTCCGGGATGGACGAGCGCAGGACGGCGTTCCTCCAGAAGCCCTTCACACCCGAGGTGTTGGCGAGAGCCGTCCGGGACCTGTTGGACGGCAAATCCGGATCCGGGCGCAACGGCGCCGGCGAGCATCTGGCAGCCCACACAAAGAACTGACCTTCCTCTCTTCCATCCATTTGCCGGCTGGCGCTTCCGAACGCATCCCGCCCGTCCCCGCGCCAGGCCGATTGACGCTCCTCCGTGCGGCCCTCTATACTCCCGTTCGACGGTCCCGGCGGGGAGCTTTCCTGATGTCCCGCACCCGCCGCAGAGCCGATCGGCTCGCGCCGGCCGGAGATGCCAGATGCGACGGCCCAGCGATCACGGTCCCTTCCATTCGAGCCGATCAGGTTCCGTCCGACTCCTTTCTGTCATTCTGTTGACCTTCTTCGGGTACGCGGGGTCTCCCGACTTCGCCACCGCCCAGAGCATCCAATGGGATCCGCTGGCTGACGGCTTGGCGGTGACCTTGTGGCGTCCGGCGCCAAATTGCCCGGATGTGCCGGCACTGCTCATGGTGCAGATTGATCCGGAACGATTCGAATTCTCGATCTTCCAGTTCCACGACGAAGGGCTCAGCGCGCCGCTGACGATTCAGGAATGGCAGCGCCGGACCGGCGCCCATGTCCTGTTCAACGCCGGTCTGTTCCGCGAGGACTACTCGTATTTGGGCCTGCTGATGAAGGAAGGGAGGATCCTCGGCGCCAAGCGGCACCATTCCTGGCAAGCCCTCTTCGTCGCCGAACCGGTCGTCCCAGGCCTCCGGAAGGCCCGGGTGCTCGACCTGGCTTTCGAGCCGTTCCACGAAGAGAATCCCTCGTACCGGGAGGCGGCCCAGTCACTGATGCT
Organism: Nitrospiraceae bacterium; assembly: GCA_037443165.1. Classification (GTDB taxonomy): domain Bacteria; phylum Nitrospirota; class Nitrospiria; order Nitrospirales; family Nitrospiraceae; genus DATLZU01. The sequence continues at coordinate 1,135 of JBBIOW010000036.1, forward strand.
GCTGGATCGCACAGGGAAGCCGCGGGTGCGTCAGACGGGGAAACGGGCCCAGCAGACGGTGGTGGCGGAAGACGGGGAGGGACGGATCCTGGTCATCAAGAGCGCGGAGGCTGTCACGCTACACGGATTGGCCGAGTGTCTGCGGAACGGTTTCCCCGCGATCCGTCAGGCCATGGCGATGGATGGCGGCTCGTCCTCCGACGTGTTCATCCGGACCGATCTCCTGCCGAGCCGGAGCGCAGAGGGCGGAAAGCCGGATTGGCGGGACATCGTGAACGGGAATGTGTCCAGACATGTCCCGTTGCCTGCCGTCATCGGCGCGAAACCCCGCCAGGACGCGGCGCGCCCGGAATCGGACAAGACCGCACCGGGCCGGACCTCGCGGCGCTAACGACGGGGCGGTTCGACGGGATATCCGGCTTCCAGCCAGGCGTTCATGCTGCCCTTCACGTTGTAGGCGTGGCGGTACCCCAAATCCGCCAGCGTTTCGGCCGCGATATGGCTGCGGCGTCCGGACTGGCAATAGACCACGATGTGGTCGTCCGGTTGGGCGCCGATCTCGCGATGGCGAGCTTTGATCTCTCGGAAATCGATGTTCCGGTCCGTTCCCGGAATGACTCCGGTGGCATGTTCTTCCGGCGACCGGACGTCGATCAAGAAAAAGCCCTTCTGAGCCAACGACGGCGCCTTGTTCAACCCGGCCCGCAGTTGCTGGACGGTCAACACATAAGAATGATAGGCCGGCACGCCACTCGCGCCGGTCAGCACGAAGATCAGCGCAAGGCTGCTCCACACAATGTATCGACGGTGGGCCATGGTCCTTCCTCCTTGTCCTCGAGAAGTTCCGCGCAGGGACATGGTGCGTCGGGCAGGAGACGAATACCGCTTATGATAGGAGCCTCATGAAAGACTGGTCAAGAGCCGTCGCGCTGGCGTGTTTCCTGGCGGGGGGCGGCTGCACGGACGGCGCCAAGTTGGTGCAGGAAACCGAGACCGGCGGGATCGTGGTCTACCCGTTCAAAGGCGAGCAGGGTCACCTGGTGTCGCCCTTCCGGCGGGACGCGCTCCAACTGATCACGCAGCGGTGCGGCGGCCAGTATACGATCGTACGGGAAGGAGAGGCGAAGGGGCGAAGCCGGGTGTCGAGCGTGATGGGAGGAGCGGAAGAAGTAGTCCACGAACGCCGCTGGGGAATCCAGTTTCAATGCAAATGAAGGGGGAGCCCCGTCGATTCAGGCCCTGGCCGCCGTGGGGGCTTTCTCGTGCCGGCGCATCAGATCCTCGATGGTCAACAGACTGAACAGCGTCACGCTCTGCCGTTCGACATTCGCCCGTCCCTCCTGTTCCTTCCGGTCCACGATGACCAAGGCGTAGCGGACAACGAGTCCGGCCTCGCGGGCCGCAGCGACGGCTTTGAGCAGCGATCCGCCGCTGGTGAGCACGTCGTCCACGATCAAGGCCCGATCGCCCGCCTGGACGGCCCCCTCGATCAGTTTCCCCAGACCGTGATCCTTCGGCTGCTTGCGGACGACGAAGGTCCGCCAGTCCCTCCGTGGCGTCGCGCGAAAGCCGTAATCAGAGATGGTCGTCGCGATCGAAATGGCGCCCAGCTCCAGCCCGCCGATGCAGTCGAACTCCAAGTCCTTGACGAGGTCCCATGCCGCCTGCGCCACCAGCACCCGGGGGCCAGGGTGGGCCATGAGGACGCGGCAATCCACGTAAAACGGACTGGTCAGGCCGGAGGCCAGCTTGAAGCCGCCGTGGGGATCCCACTTGAACGACCGGGTCGCAATAAACGCGTCCGCTAACTCATCCCGTAACATGGTCACTCCTCCGCTCGTCCTGTGCGTCGCCCGTGTTCAGAGGACGGAGCGGCCGATTCTACACGCTTTGTCGCTCAAAACACATCCGTTTTCGCCGGCCTTCCGTCGCGGCACCGCCTACGTTCCGGCAAACCCCTTGACCTGGGTCGCCAGCATGCCGGCGACCAGGTCGAGATCGAAGGGCCAGGCGTAACGGAAGACGACGCCGGGATGTGCTCGCCGAAGGTGGTCGATCGTCTGCGGAATCTCAATTTCGGCGTGGGACCCTCCGGGCGTCAGCATGGAGGAGATCACTGTGATCTCCCTGGCTCCTTCCTTGAGGAGCTCTTCGACCGCCTCCTCCAACGACGGAGCGCAATACTCATTATAGGCAATGCGGAACAGGCTCCCGTCCAGCAGCGGCTCGAGCCGCGCGGCTAGGGCTTCGAGTCCGGCCTTATACGGATCGTTCGAGCCTGTCCGCGGCCACCGGCGAATCCGGCGATCCAGTTCCGCTTCCTCTGCCGTCGGCGCGCCGCCGGTCGCCCGGCGCTGCGCTTCCAGCCGCTTGAGCTTCACGACCAACTCGTACGGGCAATCCTTCGGAATGCCGCCGTGTCCGACCAGGATCGTGCCTCGCTTGTTTTCCTGCATCACCGTCTCCCCTTCCGCTGGACCAATGAAAGCATTGCAATTTCCACGGTCGGCAACGTTGGGACACGACCGTCAACTTATAGCAACTTACAGCACTGCACGGTCGGCATCGGCCGAGAAAGGCGATCGGTTAGCAACCCCGAGGAAACTGAACAGAAGTGTTCGACTAATCGAGCGGGAAAAGAAAGTGGTGCCGAAGCCGGGATTTGAACCCGGACACCCTTGCGGGCGCTAGACCCTGAATCTAGTGCGTCTGCCAGTTCCGCCACTTCGGCACGTTTGTCGGGGAGCGAATTATCCCGAATTCGCGGACGCGGCGTCAAGCGGACGACGGCTGCGTTTGCCGTCCCCAGCGAATCATCTTATCCAACGCCGTCCAACAGCCGGCGACGGCGATGTCGCGGGTATCGCCGCTCAAAATGATGCGTTCCCGCACCAGTCCGGCGGCGGCCAGGAGGAAGACGCCGGGGATCCAGGGAGCTTCGTCGGCCAGCAAGACGTCGAAGCGAACTCGGCTAAACAGCGGATCGGCCACCACGCGCGCGGCGGTGGTGGCGACGAGACGGCGATTCTGAATGAACGCCTGCCGATTGGTGCCTTCTTCCGCCGCCAACAGTTCCCTGATCCTCTTGGTGCCTCCGAGCCGTTTGACTTCCGCCTTCAGCTCCTCGAACTCCGGACGGAGGTCTTTCGGCACGGCCGCCTCCGGCGCGAGTTCCTCGATCCGGCGCTTGGCGACGTCGAGCTCGCGCCGGAGGCCTTGCGCCTGCTGGTCATAGAGCCTCCGGTATTCCGCCAGCGATTCAAGATTTTTCCCGACGGCCTGCATCCCCAGTCGTTTCCAAATCGGCAGCGACTCGTAGGCCGAGACCGTCGCATCGATCTCCTTGATCTTGTCCTGCAATTCGGTGAGCTGCGTCAGCAGGCGCCATTCCAGCAACTTGACCTCGTCCAGATCGCGCTGCTTCTGCGCCTTGTAGGCCAGGAGCGGACTGAGCTCCCGGAAGCGTTCGTATTTTTTGCGCAGCGCCGCCTTGTCGGCCCTCGACTTGGCATAGAACTGGTGCATCTGCGCCTCGAAGCCGAGTTCCTGCAGCGCAATTCCGGCGACCTCGCGTTCGAGCGGCAACTCATACCGGCACAAGTGGCTCCTGTAGGGGAGCCCGGCTCCTTTCATCGCCCGGGCGATCAGGCCGAACACCTGGTCCGTCGCGTCGTGGCTCGGGCTGACGAGGAGCAGGCGTTTGTTCATGCGGACCAAGTCGACTGCCAGCGCGGCGAGTTTCTGCCGGCGGGCGGTCACCTCTTCGGTCCAGATGGTCGTGAGGACGGAGGCGGACGCGGTGGGAAGCGGCGTCTCTCCGTTCGCCGACTGACCCGGCGCCAGCCAAGGCAACAATCGCTCCGCTGCGCCCAGCGTGTAGGTATCGGCTCTGGCCGCCATGTCGGCCAGGCGACGAGCGGCGGTCTGCAGAAAGCCCAAGGCATCGGGAACCAGCGTCGCGGAAGGCACGACTTGGCCCAAGGCGTCGAATGTCTGTACCAACAGCCGATTCCCGCGATATCCCAGCACGATGCCTTCGGTCGGCTCCTCCTCATCTGGCGGCACGATCGTGACAGGCCAATCTTCAGCCAGGGTCGAGGCCTGGGCGGACTCGAACTCGTACAAGGAGAGGTTGCCCACCGTGGCGCACAACCGGCCGTTCGTAATGGAGACGGGACTGTCCCATCCCTTGGTCGCGGCTCGCGCCCGTTCCGTCTCGAGCTTGGCGGCAAAGTCGTCGAGCAATTCCCGGACCTTCATGCGGACATCTCCCCCTCTGATTCCCGCCGTATCTTAATGATGCGCCGACTGACCTGTCCAGGTGGGCTCGGTAGAGCGGCAAAGATCGTACGCCACGAGCCGTGGCGCGGGCAGCGGCGATGATCGAGAGAGCACGACATTTCTCCGTGCGGCTTGACATCGTCACGGGCCATCTGTGAATTGACTTTTCGTCGTCCGGTCAGTATTCTTTTTCCCTTTCCAACAGAAGGAGTTAGGGTCATGAAAGTGATTCTCCAGGAAACACTCGAAGGGATTGGCCATTTGGGCGACCTGATCGATGTCTCGGACGGTTTCGCGCGCAACTATCTCTTGCCGCGCCGGAAGGCGCTCGAGGCGAACAGCCGCAACATCAAGGCCTTCGAACATGCGAAGCGCATGATGGCGGAAAAGGCGAAGAAAGAGAGACTGGAGATCGAAGCGGTGGCCAAAAAGATCTCTGCCGTCTCGCTCACCGTCACCGCTCAGGTCGGCAAGGATGACAAGATGTTCGGGTCCGTCACGACGAAAGATATCGCGGAGGGCCTGGCCGAGCAGGGCTTCACCGTCGACCGCCGGAAAATCCAATTGGCCCAGCCGATCAAGGAGCTCGGCACATTCACCGTTCCCGTGAAGCTGCCGCGCGACATCACCGCGAGCGTGACCGTTCATGTCGTGAAAAAGCAGGAGCCGGAGGTTTCTGCCAAGGAGTAAGCCGGGGACCCGCCCGGGAGCGATTCACCGTGACACACCGGACCACCGAGACAGCCAAGAAAGGGGCGGAGGCGCGACATGAGTGACGCGGTCGGCTCGATGGATGCGTTGAAAGTGACGGACCTCGACGTGTACGAGGCCATCCGCGCGGAGGAACAGCGCCAGCGCGAGAAGCTCCTGTTGATCGCGTCGGAAAACTTCGCCAGTCCGGCGGTCTTGGCGGCTCAGGGCTGCCTCATGACCAACAAGTACGCCGAAGGCTATCCCCGCAAGCGCTACTACGGAGGCTGCCAGCACGTGGATACGGTCGAGGAGCTGGCGATCCAGCGGGCGAAGCAAATCTTCGGTGCGGAGCACGTCAACGTGCAGCCCCATTCCGGCTCGCAGGCCAACATGGCCGCCTACCTCGCCGTGCTGAAGCCGGGCGATGCGATCCTCGGGATGGACCTCGCGCAGGGCGGCCATCTCACGCACGGGAGCCGCGTCAATTTTTCCGGCACCCTCTTCCGGGCTTTCTCCTACGGCGTCGATCGCGAGACCGAAACGATCGACTACGACGCGGTTCAGCGGATCGCCGAAGAATGTCGTCCGCGCATGGTGGTGGTAGGGGCCAGCGCGTATGCCCGCACGCTCGATTTTCCCCGCTTCCAGCAGATTGCGCAATCCGTCGGCGCCTATCTGATGGTCGATATCGCCCACATCGCCGGCCTCATCGCCGCGGGGTTGCATCCCAACCCCATCCCCTACGCCGACTTCGTGACGACCACGACCCACAAGACGCTGCGTGGACCGCGCGGCGGCATCGTCATGTGCAAGGCCGAGTATGCCAAAGCCGTGGACAAGATCGTGTTCCCGGGGCTGCAGGGCGGCCCGCTGATGCATGTCATCGCCGCCAAGGCGGTCGCTCTGAAAGAAGCCCTGTCGCCCGGTTTCAAGCTGTACCAGCGGCAGGTGCTGGCCAACGCGCGTGCCCTGGCCCAAGGCCTGAAGGACCACGGGTATCGGATCGTGTCGGGGGGCACGGACACGCACCTCATGCTGGTGAACCTGACGAGCAAAGGCATCACCGGGAAGGAAGCCGAGACCGCGCTGGATGCGGCCGGCATCATCGTCAACAAGAACGCCGTTCCCTACGACGAGAAGCCGCCGGCGGTGGCGAGCGGCATTCGCCTGGGAACACCGATCGTCTCGACCAGAGGGATGCGGGAACGGGAGATGGGCGAGATCGTCTCCTTGATCGACCGGGTGCTCCAACGCCCTCACGACACACAGGCGCACACCGACGTGCGCGCCCAGGCGAAGGCGCTGTGCGACCGATTCCCCATCTTCTATTCCTACGAATCGTTACCCGCTTGAGTAGGTTGGCCGCCTGTGAAATGTCCGTTCTGCGACGAAATCGAAGATAAGGTCGTGGACTCGCGGATGGCGAAAGAGGGCGAGGTCATCCGCCGACGCCGCGAATGCCTCTCCTGCAAACGCCGCTACACCACGTACGAGCGCGTCGAGGAGAGCCTACCCGTCGTCGTTAAGAAGGACGGGCGCCGGGAGCCGTTCGACCGATCGAAAATCCTGGCCGGTCTGAAGAAGGCCTGTGAAAAGCGGCCGATCAGCACGACGACCATTGAGGCGGTCACGGACCGGATCGAAAAACGCATTCAAGAGATGGGCGAGAGCGAGATCCAGAGCCGGACCATCGGCGAAGAGGTCATGAAGGAACTGCATCAACTCGACCAAGTCGCTTACGTCCGATTCGCGTCGGTGTATCGGGAGTTCAAGGACATCGACCAGTTCATGGACGAGCTGAAAGCGCTGGCCCAGCAGCGGCGAGACAAGTAGCCCGGCGCCCGTCTCGTTCCGGCACGCCTCTGTTTCACTTTCACGACGCCAGTATCCGGTCAGGGGTGAGTCCCGCTCCTGGCGCCGCGGCTTGCGCGTGCGATGGAGAGGATCGCCCGGTTTGACGACCGGCGCTGCTGACACTGAGTATGCCGACCGTGCCTCTCAGACGATCGCGGACGAAACCGATCCGTGGCCCGAAACGCCGCGCCGCCGGAGCCACGCATGTCGCCATTATCGGCGCCGGGCGCGGCGGGACGGCTCTGATGGAGATCTTCGCGACGGATCCGTTGGTGCAAATCGTGGGCGTCGCGGAGATCGATCCCCGTGCGCCCGGCCTCAGTCTGGCCAAGCGATTACGCATCCCCGTCACGCGCGACTATCGCGACCTGCTCGACATGGAACGGGTCGATTTGATCATCGACGTCACGGGTAACCCGGACGTCGAGCGGGCGCTTCAGGAGTTTCACCGCATGGGCGTGACCATCATCGGCGGAGCCAGCGCCAAGTTCATGTGGCAGCTCATCGAAGCCCGCATTCGGGCAACAGCCGAAATCGAAAAAACCCTCGCGAAGTATCAATCCCTGTACCGGCTCTACGTGAAGGAGGCTGGCTCAGCGGTGACGGAGGAGCGCACGCGCATCGCCTGCGAAATTCATGACGGTCTGGTCCAGAGCCTGGCCGGCGTGAACTTCAAACTCGACCTGTGCCAGGAACTCATGCGAAAGGACCCGAAAGCCTGTCAGGCGACGCTGCGCGAGACCAAGGCCCAACTCAAGTTAGCCATTCAGGAGGCCCGCCAGGTGATCTTCAACCTCCGCCCGGTGCACTACGACAAAATGGAACTGATTCCGGCACTGACGAATTACCTGAGGTCTTATGAAACGCAGTACCATATCAAGACCGAGTTCTCGTTCAGCGGCGATGAAAATCTCCTCTTTCCGCGGACCAAAATCTTCCTGTTCCGGATCGTGCAGGAAGCGTTGAGCAACGTGCAAAAACACGCCAAGGCTGGCCGCGTCCAAGTTCGACTGGACATCGGGCTCGACCTGTTGACCGTCACGATCGCGGACGACGGGATCGGGTTCGACATGGAGGCCGTTGCGCGCGATCCGGAGAAGTGGGACCATTTCGGCATCCGCGGCATCGTAGAGCGGGCGCGGCTGGTCGGCGGGGAAGCGCGGATCGAATCGAAGAAAGGATGGGGAACGCAGGTGGTGGTGCGCGTCCCTCTCGTGAAGAAGGAGGCGGCCCGGCATGGAAAAGATTAAGGTGCTGATCGCGGACGACCATCGCGTGGTGCGGGAAGGGCTCGCCGCCATCCTCAAGACAAAAGAGGATATTCAAGTCGTCGGGGAGGCCCAGGACGGGCTCGAGGCGATCGAAAAGGCCCGGGCCTTGCTTCCGGACGTGATCCTGATGGACGTCAGCATGCCCAGAATGGGCGGTGTGGAAGCCACGAGACAGATCAAGCGCGAGTTCCCGCACATGGGAATCGTCGCGCTGACCATGTACGAAGAACAGCAATACATCTTCGACCTGGTTCGCGCCGGCGCGACCGGCTATCTTCTGAAAGACTCGGAGTCGTCCCAGATCGTGGCGGCCATCCGCGCCATCTATCGCGGAGAATCGCTGATTCACCCGTCGGTCGCCAGCAAAATTCTCGCGGAATTCTCCTTGATGGCGCAGAAGAAGGGGAAAAAGCCGTCGTGGGTGGAACACGATTTAACGGAACGGGAGATCACCGTGCTGCGGCTTGTCGCGGACGGGAAGACCAATAAAGAGATCGCCAACAGCCTGGACCTGAGCGAGAAGACGGTCAAGAACCACGTGCGGAATATCTTCCATAAGCTCCAAGTCTACGATCGAACACAGGCCGCGATCCTGGCGATCCGGAAGGGGCTCATCGAACTCGAACCGAGGCCGTGAGGCGCAGACATTAATTAGTCCCCGTGAAAAAGCCACACGTGTGAGTTTTTTACAACAAGACCGCGTATCCAACCTGATCGAATCCGCCAAGTAATTTCATAGCGTTACAGAGTTTTCGAGGGCATACCGCTATGGCATGCCAATTGCTAAATCCTTTCCCGGTCTTCATAGAGGCGTTCAGATCAGATGCGTTCTCAGAACACGATCGCGGACACGGTTTCCTGCTCAGGAGTGGGCCTTCACACCGGTCAGCCTGTCACGCTCACCCTTCGCCCGGCGCCGCCGGACACGGGCACCGTCTTTCTTGTTCGGAACGGGTCTTCCCATATCGCTCTCGGCGCTTCGGTCGAGAACCTGGCCTCGACCGAACTCTGCACGGCGATCAGCGGCCAGGGCTCACAAGTCAAGACCATCGAGCACGTCCTCGCGGCGCTCGCCGGCCTGGAAGTCGATAACGTCTATATTGAACTGGACGCCGGAGAAGTGCCGGTGATGGACGGAAGCGCCGGACCCTTTGTGCAGATGGTCCGAGCGGCGGGGATTATCCCCCAACACCGCCCTCAGCCGTTCTTAAAGATCACGCAATCGATCGAGGTCGTTGACGGATCGAAGCGGATCAGAATCGAGCCCAGCTCGACGCCGCGGATCACGTACTCCATTCAGTACAGCCATCCCCTGATTCAGACGCAGAGTTATAGTTACGACCATTCCGTCTCGGCGTTCGAGCGAGACATCGCAGGCGCCAGGACCTTCGGCTTCCTGCACGAAGTCGAAGCACTCTGGTCAAGAGGCCTCGCCAAAGGCGGTTCACTCGACAACACGATTGTCCTAACCCGCGACGGGCTCCTGAACACGTCCGGCCTCCGATATCAGGATGAGTTCGTTCGGCACAAGGTGCTCGATTTGATTGGAGACATTGCCTTGCTGGGCGTTCCGTTCATCGGCCATCTGATCGCCGAACGGTCCGGACATGCCCTCCACACCAAGCTGGTAGAACAAATTCTTCAGCAGCCCGACAAGTGGGTGTTACTGAACCTTCACGAGGGCAGCGCCGCCTCCACTTCCCGCCCCGTCGTCACCGCTCCTCGGCCGGCCTATGGCTTGGCCATGCATGCTTCGACCGTCCAAGCTCTGCAGCCATAGCCCGTCCGACCTCAAGGCTCCCACCGCGCGCCAGAGTCGCCCCACTCTGGCGCTCTGGTCTGAAAATGTCCCCTCCCTCCCCATCTTGGTGGAGCCGAGCAGGTTACGGGCTTTTCATCATGGGTGCATTGTCGTGAAGAGAGGGGTGAGATGGGAAAAAAAGAACGCCGGAGGCAAGTGGCCTCACCCCCGGCGTTGAACCGAGGCGGGGTTACTTCTTCTTCTTCTTCGCTGCCTTCTTCGTCGCCAAGACTCTCACCTCCCTTCGCGATTAGAAACACGACCTCGCCGACGTCAGCTTACACGGCTTCGGTCAGAGGGATTTCCAGCGCCTCAAACGTGTTGGGGCCCACTTTTCTGAACCGCTTGTCGCGCTTCAACGATGTCGCGACCGACGTCAGCGGCGTTTTCCCTTTGATTTGCAATCCACCTTCGACAAGACGTTGCAACAATTCCTTTGCATGCATCGCCCGGTTGGCTTCGCGGAGAATCTGATAGGCGGCCTCGGGCACGCTTTTCCCGACGTACTTGGTGCGGCCCAGCAGGATTTCCCGAGATTGATCCGTAACGTCCGTGACCGGAAGCGGACGAGCCCCCTTTTCATCGGTGATGATTTGGCTGGAAAGGCTGGCGAGCTTTGCTTTGTCGGCTTCCACCCGGTAGAGAGTCTCGGCGAGTTCGAGATACTTGTTGATCGTCGCAATTTCTTCATCGAGGCGTCGGCGCTTTTTTTCCAACTCCTGCAGGCGATTGCGATACGCGCTGATTCGCTGCTCCAAACCGACCAGGATGTCTGTCAGTTCTTCCACAAGCTTCACCTCTCAGAAGCATGCTTGCTTTGTAGCATTGCTTTGTAAATTTGTCAACTAAAAACATTACAAGTCTCAAATATATTCACCGATCATTTAACATGCTCATGAATTTAGTATGCATTTAAGAGCAAGAAAAGCCTTGCTCAATAAGACTTATATTTCACAACTGCCATTTTTCAAATGGTTATCAGTCAATGGAGGAAGAGCCTCAGGCTAACCACAGGCCCAGAATCCTGCACTCGGCTTTTCGTGATTCTCCGCCGGACTCGATCGGTTATCGCCCACACAGGCGTCCCTGAAGTCGTTCCGTGATATGATCCTGGAGCGATGAGTGACGCACGACCTTCCCTCGCTCCATCCTTTTGCGAAAATCTCAAGACCATCGCGGTGAAAGCAGCTCGGGAGGCCGGTGCGATCCTGCAGCAGCATGCGCGCTCGGGCTTTCGGATCGAATACAAGAACGTCGTGAACCTGGTGACCGATGCGGACCACCGGGCCGAGCAGGCGATCGTCGATTGCATCAAGGCTGCCCACCCCACACACCGGATCTTTGCCGAAGAGCGAGGACGACAGATCGCCGACCAGTCTCCGTTTCAGTGGATCATCGATCCATTGGACGGTACCACGAATTTCGCGCACGGGTACCCCGCCTACTGCGTGTCGATCGGCCTGGAATACGAGGGGCAGTGTCTGCTGGGAGTGGTGTACGATCCGACGAGAGACGAGCTGTTCACGGCCACGGCCGGGCAGGGCGCGTACCTGAACGGCGCGCGCATTCATGTCTCCGCCGTGCAGCGGCTCGATCAGGCCCTGCTTGTGACGGGCTTTGCCTACGACATCCGAGAAACGCCGGCCAACAATTTGGATCACTTCGCCCGATTCGCGCTGCGCGCGCAAGGCCTGCGCCGCACGGGCACAGCCGCGCTCGACCTGTGCTATGTCGCCGCCGGTCGATTCGACGGCTTCTGGGAGCTGAAGCTTGAGCCTTGGGACATGGCGGCCGGAACGGTGATCCTCCGGGAGGCTGGCGGGTGCGTGTCGAATTTCAAAGGCGGGCCGTTGTCAATCTACGATCAGGAACTGGTAGCCAGCAACGGGCTGATCCATGAAGCCATGCTCGCGGTCCTGGCTCTGGGCTGAAGCCGCCTCTCGCCCGACGGGCGCACCCGGTATACAGAAGCCGTCGAAATGCGCTAAGATCTGCCCGACCCAGTTCGCGAAGGAGGAAGACCGTGTCGGCAACTCACATTCCGCCCGGCCAGGTCGGTCAGCCGGCTCAGAAAAACCCCGACGTGTGGGATGTCGAACTGCTCCGCGTGCTTGTATCCCGAAACGGCAAGCAAGTCAGTGCCGAGTGGGCGATTCATCCTCAGCTCAAACACGACCTCCTGCCGCATGAATGGAACGAAGTGAAGGACCTCATGGCCAAGGTCACCGCCATCGTCGGCACCCGCTTCTCCCAGGTGTTGTCGGAAGTGGAACCCGATCCGCCGGGCAACGCCTGAAAGCCTCCTTGCCGCTTGGCGCTTGCCCGGATCTCACATCGTGAGACGGTCCGCCACATTCCGCATCTGAACGCCATGCACCAGCGAGGCGCCGCCCCGGATGGCGCACGCGACATGGACGGCTTCCGTCATCTCCTCCACGTTCGAGCCTTTCTCAAGACACGCCTGCGTGTACGCGTCGATGCAGTAGGGGCACTGCAGGGCATGGGCCACGCCGAGCGCGATGAGCGCCTTTTCCCGCTCGGTCAGCGCTCCTTCAGCGAACACGGCGTTGTAATAGCTCATGAACTTTTCCCACAATTCCTTGTTGCCCTTGCCCATGTCGGCGAATTTACCCAAGTCTTTCGGATGGTAATAGGTTTCCATGAGTCACTCCACAGGGTGAACGACGACTGTTGCAGATCGATTCCGACACACCCGATCTGACAATTCCCAATTCAAAATTCCTAATTCATAATTCCTAATTACTGCTTTGAAAATGCGGGTCCTGTCACCGACCAGCCCGTCCGTGCTCGCACCCCGCCCGGTGTAGGGACCCCGCTGCGCGCGGCTGGGCGCCCAGGTCGGTGCCACCCGCATTTTCATGCTGCAGGGTGAGCGCCTGGCGCTCATGAGGACTGCTTTCGCTATCATGCCGGCAGATAGCCGTTCGCCTTGAACCAGGCCAGCGCGTCACGGATTGCGTGCTCCACTGGGCGGCGCGGATAGCCCAGCTCGCGGATGGCCTTGGAGCAGTCATACTGCTGCATGTGCGCGAGCATTTCCACAAAGAACCCGGGCACAGGCGCCGGCCGACGGAGGATCGTGCGAAACACCGCGTCACCCCACTTGGCGCCGACACGGGCCAACGCAAACGGAACCGGCACCAGCGGCGGCCACACGCCGGCGACCCGCGCGATCAGGGCGTTGAGCTCTTTTTGCGTGGTGTTCCAATTTCCGAGGATGTACCGCTCGCCGACCCTCCCCCGCTCGGCGGCGAGAATCATGCCTTCCGCCACGTCCCGCACATCGATCGCGTTCACGGGTCCGTCCACGTACGCCGGCATCAGCCGCTTCGCGATCAGTAGAATTTGCGTGCCGCTGGTCGGCTTGCTGTCGAACGGGCCGAAAAACGCGGTCGGGTTGATCACCACCGCCGGCACGCCGTTCTTGGCCGCCGCCAGCACTTCGTTCTCCATCGCGATCTTCGACATGAGATAGGAGTTGTTCCTGTATTTGGTGGTGAACGCGCAGTCTTCGTTGGCGAGTCGGCCGGGCTGCACGGGGAAACCGATCGTCGTCAGGGTGCTGGTGAAGACGAGCCGTTCGACCGAGGCGCGGCGCACCGCCTGGAGCAGATTGCCGGTTTCGGTGAGCGCTTGTTTCGTCGCAGCTTCGACGGGAATCGTCTGCAAGGGGTAGTAGCTGGCGGCTTGGTAGACGACACGCACCCCCTCGCAGGCCCGCACCAGCGATTCCGCGTCGTTCAGGTCGCCATCGACCCGTTCGATCTCGAGACCGCGCAACATCAGATGCCCGACCGCCTGGCGGCTGGACTGGATGGGCCGGACCAGGACGCGGACCTGATCGCCTCTGGCCAGCAACGCTCGGACGAGGTTCGCGCCGAGCTGCCCGGTCCCTCCCACAACCAAAACTTTCATGCTGGCTTCCTCCCGGAAGAGGAGAAGCGGGGCAAGCAGCCGGAGGAGCGCCGCAGGCCCGGACCGTCACAAGAAGGGATGCTCTGGAATCGCCAGAGTCAAGTATTTGCCTTTCTCTTCGTACACAATGCGCTTCGCGGCCAATTGCGCGAGCAGCGCCGCAATCGTGTCGGCCGAATAGTCCGCCTGCGGCTCGTGCGCCTGCAGGGCACTGCGAATCTGCTCCGCCGACTTGGGCGCCTCATTGCAACATTCGATGATGAACGACGCCGGCCACTCGAAGCGCTCGCGTGTCGGCGAACGGGGATCCCGCCCGTCGTACACGGTGATGTACCGCATCGCCTTGGAATAATACAAAAACGGCTTATCGTCGGAGGCGTGCCGCCGTTGCCACTCGTGCACCGCTTCTACGAACTCCTGGTAGACGTCAGAATCGACCTGCCAGTCCTCCAGTTCGTACTCGAAATCGTAGGCGATCTTCATCAAGTCGACCTGCCGGGCGTCATACACGTACTCGTAGGCCAACCCCGGGCCGGTGATCCGCACGCCGTACTGGTGGGGCCGCATGAAATACGGGCTGAACCGCTCCAACCAAAACTTGCCCACCGCCTCGGGCGGCTGCAGATGGAACAGGGAGGGGATCAGCTCGATCTGCCGACGATAGTCCTCGTTGGTCTCGCCGGGAAAACCGAGCAGGATATTCCAAGAAACGACGATCCGGTAGTAGTAACTCCACTTGAGGCATTGGATGTTCTGCATCGGGCTTACACCCTTGTCCATCGCCCGCAACTGGTTCTGGCTCAGGCTCTCCAGTCCCGGCTGCATGCACTTCACCCCGCCCGCCGCCAGCGTGCGGATCTGCTGCTTCTGGAGATTGCTCTTGGTCTCGATGAACACGTCCAGGTCGCAGTGTTCCGCCGCGAGCTTCCCGAACAGGTTCTCGATGTACTTCATGTCAATGATATTGTCGACGAGCCGGAAGCGCGTGGTGTCATAGCGGTTGGAGAGATATTCCAGCTCGCGCAGCACCTGCTCGGGTGCCTTCGCTCTGAATTTCATGCTCTGCGCGTTCAGGCCGCAGAAGGTGCAATGGTGTTTCTCGCCCCACCAGCAGCCGCGCGAGCCTTCGTAGAGCAGAATGCGATCGAGCCCGCGGAAGGACTCGGGGCCCAATTCCGCCAACTGCCGGTAGTAGTCGTCGTAATCGGGCGGACCGGTGCGCGCGAAGTCACTGAAGAGCGACGGGTTGGGCTCGAACCGGACCTGACCGTCTTTGCGATAGGCCACGCCTTTGGGATACGAATCGTCCCTCCCTTCCAAGATTTGCGTGACCAGCGGCGGGAAGACCTCCTCGCCCTCGCCGACCACGACGAAGTCGATCCAGGGAAACGCGCGGAAGTATTCCAGCCCCATGTCGCCGTCGAAGTTGGCGCCGCCGAAGACGATCTTGACCTGAGGATACAGATCCTTGATGAGCTTAGCCATCGTGAGGCTGGCCACGTTCTGATCGAAGGTCGAGGTGAAGCCGACGAGGCGGTACCGGCCCCAATCGATCGCGGTCATAGCCCAGGTCAGGAACTGCGGCGCGATCCGGTTGGCCATCTCCTCGAAGAAGGACGCCGGCTGTCCGCTCTCCCGCGAGAGTTGTTCGAAGACCGGCTTGAACATGCGCGGATAGTCGGCGCGTTTCGGGTTGTCGCGGAAGAGCAGGTAGGAAAAGAGCCATTCTCCGAACAGCGCCCGTTTCTCGCAGATCGATTCATAGAGCGGCACGCCGATCTTGTGGGCGAACCGGACGTTCAGATAATGGCACTCGACGCCGATTCCCTTGGACTTCAACAGGGCCGAGAGTGTGCCCAATTGAATGGACGGGTACTTCGAGTAACTGAAGGGCATGTTGACGAGCGCCACCGGCGCGTTGTCGTTCATCGCCTCTTCCCTTCGGTCGGCCCGCCCGGCGCAGGTCTTACGCCGCCGTCGCCCGGAACGGCTCAAATTCCCGGTCCGCCTTCGCGGCCAGGTAGAAGTCGCTTTCGGTCAACCCGTTGATCTTGTGGGTCCAAATCTCGACCTTGCACTTGCCCCATGCGAGATACAAGTCGGGATGGTGGCCCTCCGCTTCCGCCACCGCGCCAACCTTGTTCACGAAGTCCAACGCCTGCTTGAAATCCTTGAACGTATAGAGCCGCTCCAGATGGCCGTCCTTGTTGACCTGCCAGCCACGTCCGAGTTCTTTCAGCAATTCCTGGACGCGGGCTTCGGGCAGCGGCGGCACGCCGCCCCGGCAAGGCACGCACTTGTTATCAGCAAGACCCATATGGTTCCTCCTTCACTGCCGTCACGGAAGCGCCCTGAGCAATCCGAAAGCGCCATTCTAATGGGACCGAGACGGCCCTCGCAACCAGGGCGCCTCAGTCGCCTTCCTCCGCCACACCGCCCGACCTTGCCAGATCCTCGGCCTTGATCTTGTCCGGGTTGAACTTGGCCGCGGCCTTGACCATACGATCGAGCACCTCATCGAAGCTCAACGGGGCGGCGTCCTTGGGCCTGAAGCGGATCGGGTTCACCCGCGCGACAACGAAGCTTTTGAGATAAGGGCTGGTCAAGCCTTTGGCCTTCAGGGCTTCGACCTGCTGGACGATGAGATCGTCCAACGCCAGCACGAGCTTCGCCCGGTGCCCGCGAACTTCTAGCGCCGCGCGCAGCGGCTGCTTGAGAAACTCATCTACCCGTTTCAGCACCGGATGGTACGCGCCGCCGCTGAAACGGGGCCGCTCCTCATAACAGCGACCCAGGGTGATCAACGCCGGCTCCTCGAATTCCAGCGCGTAGGTCTCCTCGGTGGCATCGTCCAGGCGAGCCAACTCCCGGTACATGCGGATGACCTCGAGGGCTTTCTCCCGCAGGTTGTGGGCCTTCTCCGTGTTCAGCGCGAGGATTTGATAGGCCGCCGACGCTTCCGGCACCACGATGGCCGTGATGCTTTTCGCTCCCAGCGTCCGCATCGCGGAAAGCCGATGAGACCCGTTCGGCGTCCAGTATTTGATGCGGCGCTCCGACCCTTCGCTCCCTTTACTCCTATATCCCTCTATCTCTCTAGCCCCCTCCTGAGGCGCGCGGACCGCCACGATCGGATCGAGGAACCGCCCGATCTTTCCAATCACCGCTTCCAGTTTCCGCACGTGACTGTCGGAAAGATTTCGCTGATAGGGTGTCGGCTCGACCAGGTCGATCGGCAACGCCGCGAAGGCCACCCACTTGCCGCCATAGGGTTCGCGGTAGACCGACAGGACCTTTCCCCCGTCGTTCTCAATCACCCGATGTAGCTCCGCCACGTCCGCAGGCGGAGCGGCAGCCAGCAGTTCAGTTGCGGTCAGGCCGGACGACGCGCCGACGGGTTTGCGGCGCCGTCGTGTCGTTCCGACCGGTTTAGGAGCTTTGAGTTTCCTCTCCGCCATACGTCCGGAAGATATGGTAGGCCACCCTCGGAGGAAAAGGAAAGCCCCTCGTCCAGCTTTGAAAACAGTCGTCATGGCCCTTCGGGCCACCCTGCAGCATGAAAATGCGGGTGGCGTCGACCAGGGACCCCGGCCGCCCGCAGCGGGGTCCCCACACCGGGCGGGGTGCGAGGACGGACGGGGTGGTCGGCGACAGGACCCGCATTTTCAAAGCAGCCTACAGCGAATAGCCAGTAGCTTCACCCCCGCCCATCCCTCCCCCATCGAGGGGGAGGGTGAGGGAAGGGCGATTTTCATCCTGCAGGGTGAGCCAACGGCTCACTGAGGCTACAGAGGATATGTGGAATGGAAAGGTTGAGGACGGGGCTAGAAACAACACGGGCTACCTTCCGGAAGGTAGCCCATGCATGGCGCTTAGGACGCCGAGTGCTCGTATTTCGTTTGTTTCGGTAGACCCGCGCGATTAGGGAGCTGCTGAGACTTCTGGTTCGGGGGAGAACCGGTCACTCCCAGGCGCTTGTGTTCCTCATGCTCGCCTCGGGTTCTCCGACTTCGTCAGGCTGTAGTCTGGGTGGTCTGTGATGCCGTGAGGCACAGCCGTTGAAGAACCGGCTAGCATGACCGAGCAGAAGCCCGCCCTCGACTCGGCGGGCCGTCTTGGCCAGGTGGAGTGCGATCGTCCATCAATCCACCTCCTCCCGTTCGGGAGTCACCCGGGAGTCTTGACGACAGCCGCGCGCGCTGCCTGACTCCCTGCACCTGATCAATCAATCGACAGGGTGCAGGGTCTATGTACTCCTCTCGGAGGAGAGTGTCAATGGGGTGGAACCCAGCGCCCGACAAGGCTTTGCGGCCTCGTGCTGGAGACCGTTTCGTGAACGGTCTCTGGAACCCGGCGCCGACCCTTCGCTGAACGATGAGACGATCGGAAGATGCTCGAAGTCCACATCCGCCGGCGCAGGCGGACAGGTGAGCTTCATGTCCTCCAACGTCGAGACGACGATGTCAGCGACCACCAGGTTGCGATACCATTTCCGGTTCGTCGGCACGCCATGCCACGGCCCGTAGTCCGTGCTGGTGGCGGTGAGCATGTCCTCGCCGTTCGCGCTGCCCGTCCTTCTCCGTCATCCCGCTTCTACGCAGCAGCTCTTCGAAGGCGTTGATGCGATCGACCTGTTCCTCGACCCGTCGTCCGGAGATCATGCCATGCACGTGCGTAATCAGCACGTCCTCGTAGTGCGAGCGGTTGAAGATCCCGATGCAGCCTTGGGGCGGTACCTTTCGATGGACGCGCCAGAGGAAGTCATGCGCCGACTCGATCGGCGTGGGAGTCGTGAAAGAGGTCACCCGACACCCTGAGGGTTGACGGCGCGCATCGCCTTCTTGATGGTGCCATCCTTGACGCTGGTGTCCATGCCCTGCAGCACGATCAGCATCGCTTCGGTCGGCATTGGCGTACAGTCGTTCCTGAAGGCCTGCAAACTTTTTGTCGGGATCGAACTTGCAGAGCTTGACCTTCATGCCCGGCTTGATCCGATCCTGTTCCAGGACCTAGCCCCCGATGGGTCCGAGGAAATGGTGCCCCGCGTATTCTCTTCTTCTTTGACCTGAGTGGAGCCATGACCTTGACAGCCGCAGGCGCTTGTGAGCAATTATGGCCGTCTTCTCCCAGGAGGTGCGTCATGGCGGTGGATCACAACAAATTGCAGGATTTTTTAGGCAAAGCCGTGGGCGACATCGGCGCGGCGATGAGCGCCAATCTCGTGCTGATCGGCGACCGACTCGGCCTCTATAAGGCCATGGCCAAGCTGGGGCCGGTCACGCCGGTCGAGCTGGCCAAAGCGACCAAGACGGCCGAACGGTACGTGCGGGAATGGCTGGCCAATCAGGCGGCCGGCGGCTATGTCGCCTACGACGCAGCGAAGGGCCGGTTCACGCTGCCGCCGGAGCAGGCCTTGGCGCTAGCCGATGAAACCAGCCCATGCTTTCTGCCCGGTGCCTTCCAGGTTATCGCCGCGACGTTTGCCGCGGAGCCGAAAATCGAGCAGCGCTTCAAGACCGGCAAAGGCCTCGGCTGGGACAAACACGATCATCGGCTGTTCGAGGGGACCGAGCGATTCTTTCGGCTGAACTATGTGGGCAATTTGGTGAACAACTGGATCCCGGCGCTCGACGGCGTAGAGGCCAAGCTCAAGGCCGGCGCCAAGGTTGCGGATGTCGGGTGCGGGTTCGGTTCCTCGACCATGATCATGGCGAAGACGTACCCCAAATCCACCTTCATCGGCTTC
>JBBIOW010000037.1:0-5283 GCA_037443165.1 Nitrospiraceae bacterium
GCCGAGGGCAAAATTCGGGCAGGCATGTAACATAGCGCTCCTGAGCTTGTCAAGCGGTTCTTTGGCCTTCCTGCAGAAAACTCCGTACGGAGGTCAGGCAACGATCGGCAGCGATGTGTTTACAATGTCTGCGCAGTCCCTTATTCTTATTGGGATTTTCTTTCACACCCCTTAAGGGGAGAGTCCGCCCAGTGCTGCTACGCACCATCTTGGATCGCTACATCTTCTTGGAACTCGTCCCGCCGTTTTTTATCAGCCTGGGCGCCCTCTGTTTCGTCATGCTGACTCGAGAGTTGCTGCGGCTGGTGGAGCTGCTTGTTTCCAAAGGGGTCGGATTTTTTGCAGTGCTCAAGGTCTTCGCTCATTTGCTGCCCTCGTTCCTGGTCCTCACACTGCCCATCGCGGGTATCATTGCATCGATTACCGCCTTCGGACGGCTCTCCTTCGACAAGGAATTGGTCGCCATGCGGGCCGCGGGCTTGAGCCTCCTGCGGCTTTCCAGATCGGTGTTCCTGTTCGCGGTTTTGGTATGCGGGCTGACCCTCGCCCTTTCCCAGTGGGGACAGCCCTGGACCAGCGTCAATCTGAAGAAGGTGGCGCTCAATCTGCTTCGAGACCAATTGGTCTTGGCCCTGGATCGAGGCGTGTTTAACGAACCCATTCCTGGCATGACGATCTTCATCCCCGAACAAGAAGCCGACGGCGGTCGATCGGGCATTTTCGTCTCCGACTCGAGGAACCCAGACGAACCGCGCATCATCGTCGCCCGCGAGTACTTGGTCCTGACGGACAGACGCACAAATCAGGTCGCTCTTCGACTGCAGGACGGGGTGATCCATAGCAGCCCGGACTCGCTCAACGAGTATCGGCAAGTGTCCTTCTCCACCTATGACCTGAAGTTGAGCTTCGCTCATCTCTATGCGCCGGCTGATGACCGTCCCTCGCTAGAATCGACGTTGACGCAGTTGGAGCAATCGAACTGGACCGATCCCGGCGCCTTGCGTCGCCTGACCGAATACTACAAGGATCTGGCGTTTCCGACCGCATCGCTTGTGTTTTGCATTCTGGGGATTCCGGTCGGAATCATCTCCAGACGATCGGGACGAATCGGCGGCTTCGCCGTCGGCGTCATGGTCATCATCGCCTACTATCTGCTCAACGTCATGTGCGAATTTCTCGTCACGACCCTCGTGCTTCCGCCGTTCGCAGGCGCCTGGTTGCCGAATGGCGTATTTCTCGCGGTTACAGTGGCAGCGTTCTATCGAATGAACAGGCGGTAACGACCATGGGCATTCTGTTTCGATATCTGCTCCGCGAATATGCCAAAATTTTTGCTATGTGCTTCGCCGGGCTGATGACGGTCTACCTGGTCGTTGATTTTTTCGAAAAGTTACGGCGCTTCCTTCGCTATGACGCAGAAGCCATCGATATCGCTATATTTTTTGCCCTCAGAACCCCTGGTATTTCTTTCCAGATTGCTCCGCTGGCCGTCCTGATGGCGACACTCTTAACCTTGGGGATGCTGACGCGCAATCATGAGATTACCGCGATGCGGAGCTCAGGGATCAGCCTCTTCCGAGTTGCTTCACCCTTTCTTTTTTTCGCCGTTCTTGTCGGACTTGTCCTGCTGGCCTTCAGCGCTACGGTGATCCCGATGTCGAACGCGCGGGCCGAATTTGTGAAAACCGTCAACATTGAAAAGAAACCGCCGTCCATGTCGTTGAAGGCGCCTCAACCTTGGGTCCGAATCGGTACTCGGACGTTGATGAATTTCGAGTTGGTCGAACCGGGCGGAGCGGTCCTCCGGGGACTCCGTCTGTACCAACTCAGCCAGGGCTTTCAACTGACGGAGATTACCGAAGCCAAGGAAGCCCGCTATGCTTCCGGCGGATGGATCCTGCATCGCGGCAGTCACAGGAAAATTCTCCCGGACGGCACGGTTCGGACGACGGAGTTCGAGAGCAAGCCTCTCGAGCTCTCGCAGATTCCGGAAGACTTCAGCACGTGGCTCTCGGTCGAATCCGACACGATGACCTTTCGGGACCTCCGCAGCTACATCGAGCGTCTGAGCAAAGACGGGTATAGTTTCGCCCGGTTCCTTACCGATTATTATGGACGGGTGGCTTTTCCCTTCGTCACGATCATCATGGTCATTGTCGGGATCGCATTAAGCCTGCGCCGGAGCGGCACCCGCAGCGGAGGCAGCACGGCCATCGGGATCGGACAAGCGCTGGCGATCGGCTTTTTCTACTGGTCCACGCATTCCATAGCGATCGCCTTGGGACGAAGCGGCCTGCTGGCGCCCATGATCGCCGGCTGGATCTCCAACCTGGTTTTCCTCTCGTTCGGCCTCTATCTGCTGCTGAAAGTCCGTTATTGACCTGCTCCGCCGACGGCTTAGGCCCGTCCGGTCCCTTTCGATGCAGGAAAGGGAAGTTGACTGCTCGGCAGCCTTCCGGTAAAAGGTGATCGGGACGTATGACTCAACGGGTCGTGATCACAGGCCTCGGCGTGGTGTCTCCGATCGGAATCGGCACCGGACAGTTTTGGAAGTCTGCGTTGGAGGGCCGCTCAGGCGTTTCCGCCATCCAGTCGTTCGATCCGTTTCCGATCGATGGGTACCGTTCGCGGGTGGCGGGGCAGGTGCTCCATTTCGATCCAGCGCAATTCCTCTCCGCTACCCAGGCCGAACGAGTAGATCGGTATGCGCAATTCGCCCTGGCGGCTGCGAAAGAAGCGATGGCGGATTCTGGCTTGCGGATGGAGATGGAACGCCCGCACCGCGTCGGCGTCATCGTCGGAGCCGGTATGGGCGGCATGGTGATGGGTGAGCGCGAGATCACCCAACTCTACCAACACCGAAAACCGCATCGCGTCCACCCCAATTTCATCCCCGTCATCACCTTGAATTCGGCCTCCGGTATCGTAGCCATGCATTTCGGCGCCAAAGGCCCGAACCTGACGATCTCGACCGCCTGTTCGTCGAGCGCGCACGCCGTCGGTCAAGCGTTGACCTGCATTCGGAACGGTCAGGCCGACGTCGTGATCACCGTGGGCGCCGACGCCAGCATCACCCCACTGGTCTTCGCTGGCTTCTGTTCCCTGCGCGCCCTCTCCACGCGTTTCAACGACCGGCCGGCCAGCGCGTCACGCCCTTTCGATCGGAATCGCGACGGCTTTGTGATGGGCGAAGGAGCCGGAGCGTTGATCCTGGAATCGCTGAGCCATGCAAAAAAGCGTAAGGCGCGCATGTACGCCGAAGTGGCCGGTTACGCCGCGACCAGTGAAGCGTATCACATGGTGATCCCCCGCGAGGACGGGATGGAAGTCGCGACGACGATCAGGTTAGCGTTGAAAGACGCAGGAATTACACCGGCGCAGGTGGATTACGTCAACGCGCACGCAACCGCGACGCCGATCGGCGACGCCGTGGAAATCAAAGCCATCAAGGACGTCTTCAAATCACGGGCGAACCGGCTTCTCATTAACGCGACCAAGTCGCTGATCGGACACACCTTGGGCGCCGCCGGAGCCATTGGCACGATCGTTTCCGCCCTCACAATCGAAACCGGGCAGATCCATCCGACCATCAATTACGACGACCCGGACCCAGCCTGCGCCCTTCCCGGAATTTCCAAGTCGGTTCAGGAACGGCGGATTCGCGTCGCCCTCATGAACGCCTTTGGATTCGGCAGCAACAACGCGGCCATCGTGTTGAAGAAACTATCCAGTTGAGTCCAGGGGCGGCGTTGTCCTTTTATCATCGACGAACGCAACGCATATCGTGCAACCGGAGTGACCATGGCTGCTGATTCAGCGATCGCCGATCGCATTTTGACGGCGCTGGCGGAATACCTGAAACGGGACAAACGGTCGATCGGAACGGACTACAGCCTTCGAGACGACCTAGGGTTGGATTCCATGGCGACGATCGAACTGTTGTTCAAGATCGAAGAGGCGTTCGATCTGCAAATTCCCGATCAAGACTTGCAAGGGCTGGTCACCGTGGGCGATGTCATCGGCTATGTAGAACGCCGGCTGAAGCCGGCGGCCTCCGACAAACAGGCGGCCAAGAGCCCCGTTAAGCGCAGCCGCGCGAGGAAATAGCCGCACCATGTCATCCCCGCCGACTAGTTCGCCCATTCCGCTCTCCCAAATCCGCGACTTCATCGGTGGAGAGCTGTTCGGTCCCGGCGACGCGGTGGTCTCCGGAATTTCCAGCCTGGAAGACGCTGGGCCGCAGGACTTGACCTTCGTGGCTTCTGACCGCTTCCTCAAAGCGGCTTTGGCCTCGAAAGCCGGTGCTTTCATCGTCGGGCGCCAGATACCGCAATTAGCCTCCCCTCAACTCGTGGTGCCCAATCCCTCGTACAGCTTCGTCTGCGTCGCGCAGCGGTTTTTCACCGAGCCGTACCGGCCGCGCGGCATTGCTGCCGATCTCGTTCGAGGAACCGACGTGCAGATCGGACCAGACGCCTCTATCTGGCCATTCGTGACGTTGGGCGATCGCGTGCAGATCGGGGCCCGCGTGACGCTCTTTCCGGGCGTGTTCATCGGCGAGGATTCAACGGTCGGCGACGACTCCGTGCTCTACCCCAACGTCGTCGTCCGGGAACGATGCGCCATCGGGGCCCGCGTCATCATCCACAGCGGGGCGGTGATCGGAAGCGACGGGTTCGGATACGTGCAGCATCAAGGCCGGCATCACAAAATTCCACAACTGGGCGGGGTGATCATCGAGGACGACGTGGAACTCGGCGCTAATGTCACCGTGGACCGGGCCACGTTCGGCCAGACCGTGATCAAACGGGGGACGAAGGTGGACAACCTCGTTCAGATCGCCCACAACGTGACGGTCGGAGAAGACAACATTCTGGTGGCTCAAGTCGGCATCGCGGGCAGCACGACATTGG
The DNA here is from genome assembly GCA_037443165.1 of Nitrospiraceae bacterium. Lineage (GTDB taxonomy): Bacteria > Nitrospirota > Nitrospiria > Nitrospirales > Nitrospiraceae > DATLZU01. Next base: position 4,914 of record JBBIOW010000037.1, read on the forward strand.
GTCGCCATGTGATGGTCGGCGGTCAGGCCGGGCTGGCGGACCACATCCGCATCGGCGACCAAGTCATGATCGCGGCCCGCGCCGGGGTCACGCGGAACCTGGAGCCGAATCAGATTGTATCCGGAGCCCCTGCCATGCCCCATGAAACCTTCATCAAGGCGCAGGCCGTCATTCCTCGGCTGCCCGAACTGCGCCAGAAAGTACGCGAATTGGAAGAACGGATTCGACTCCTGGAAGCGCGGACACAGACGAAGAAGAAAAAGCGGCGCTCCTGAACGGCCTGATCACCGCAGCTCGCCCCTCTCTACCGGATCACGCCCCGCCAAAAAAACAGCTTGGCCCAGAAAAACCCCGCCCAAGGCATGAGATA
>JBBIOW010000037.1:5303-20040 GCA_037443165.1 Nitrospiraceae bacterium
CGCGCTCACGGCCGAAGCCGAGAGCAATACAAGCATACCGGCCAGATAAGCCAACGGCACGAATTCACGCCCTCGGTGAACGACCGGCGACGGCGGCGGTTCTTTTTTCGCCCGGCCACGAGTCGCCTGCGCGAAGGTCTTCATTCGGGACGCAAACACATCTGGATGCTCACGCAAGAGGTATTGATGATATTTCGTTTGCCCCCAGCCTAATACAGCTCCGAGCACGAGCAATCCCATACTCTGCACAAACGTCGCCCAGGTATAGCTATCCGTCGCGAGCAACTGGTAGCCCAGGGCTGCGGTTCCAGCGACCATAAAGACCAACCCGAGAAGGCCGGACGGAAAAAGAATGTGCGTTCTGACATAATCCCTCGCTTTCTCGACATTCCCTTCCAATCGTTTGACAGTCACTAACTTCGGCATCGTCGTCAACAGCGTCCTTGGTTTCTCATTGCCCGGTAAAACGCTCTACCCGGCAGGCATTCGCGCGGAATTATATCTCGCTTCGCCTCCGCTTGGCACGGATGGCACTGCCATTCATTCGGCATATTCAACCGGAAGCCTACCCGCAAATTCTGTGGACCGGTGGCGGGCAAGGATATGGATGAAGAGGCGTTGGGCCGCCCAGTCGATGCAGCATAAGAACTGCCGAGATCTTGGGGCGGGGCGGCCTACCCTAGCGACAGGAGTTTAGGCCGGGAGGATCTCACCGATCGACGCTCGTTCGATGCGTCCGATATCGACCCATTGTTCGGCCATGGGAATCAGCGCGTCGAGGCGGGCTTCAACGGCTTCGAGCCGCTGGAAAGCCAGTGCCACCTTCCGATAGGACGCGACGGTCAGAAAGGTTCGCAGTCCTTGCAGAAACAGCATAATGGCCGAGGCATTGACCTTTCTGGCTGCTTCATGAAGACGCTCCACCTCCGCGATAATCGGCTCGAGGCTTTCACTGGAAATCGTCGTCACGTCACTGCTTCTCCGCAGAGCCGACACTGCACGCATGATGATCGGAACGCGTTTCTGTACCTCACCCAGGAACTGCTCATCCATTCCCTCAAGCTCTCGCAAGATTCGTTCAATGACCCGCGCATCGACCGCCCCGGTTCCGCACGCGATCTCTTGTTCGGCCAATCGGATGACCGTATCCAGCACATCGCGTGTCGGCTCGACGGATCGTATTTTCGCATGACGCCAGTGGCGCAGGACATCCAGGATCGGGGCAGAACCCGTCACCCTCCGCGATTCGACATCGGCTTGCGACGGCTCCTGCTTCGGCATCTCAGGATTGACCGGCTCAGCCCGCCCCAAGTCGGTTACGGCAGGAGGCTGACAGACTATGGCCGCGATGTTTCCGCCGATGTTACTGCCTGCTGTCAAATCCCGTACGGCGGCGGTAATACCGTCGATCCCCTCCTGCAGGGAAGCCAATTGTTCGCTTGTCGCGACGACCTCTCGGCCTCCGACCGACTGCAGGATGGGCACCAGACTGAACGCCATGCGCTCGATGTCCGGCAGCCGCACGGTGGCGGCCGACTTACCCAAATTGGTGATGCCGTGGAGGATCACGTTCACCAACTTGGCTCGCAAGTGGAGCGACGGTCCCCCTTGCAGTTTCTTCAACGCGCCTTGGATTTGCGAAAGCCATTCCCGCGCCTCCAAGGCGAAGAGCCCTAACACCTCATTGTGGAAAAGCGCGTCTGCGGTGTCACTCACCGGCGTCCGGGAAATCGCTTGGTCGATCTGGCCGGACGACGCCTCGACATCGGCGCCGTTCCTGGCCTTCGTCTCCACAACCGTCTGGATTGCCGAGGCGATGGCGTCCAGACTCTCAAGGAGAACGGAAAACTGTTCGGACGCCGATCCCGTTTTCAGTGAAGACGGCGGCGAAGTCGAGGGGCCGGATGCAAAAGAGACCCGGTCGACGGCCGGAGGATCGAGCGTTTCCACGATGGAAACCAACGGCGCGATACTCAAGTCAATCTCGTCGGAATAGGCAGAGTCCCCTGTTCCTTGTTTCTCATTGACCCGTACAATCGGTCGCATGGGATAGCGCGGATTGATGCGGACAACCACTCCTGTCTCACCGGTATTCAGCCGGACGACGGTCCCGAGCGGATAGACGGATAATTGCTCGACGAGCGCCTTCATGATTTCTCTCGGGAAGGAGGTCCTTTCCGTCACCAGCAGTTCCCGAATCGCTTCATGCGGCAGCAGCCGCCGTCGGTAGGGCCGCGGACTGACGAGCGCATCAAACACGTCGACGACGCCGATAATCTGGGCCATTTCGCTGATCTGCCGCCCTTTCAGTTTGTTGGGATACCCCTGCCCGGTCAGGCGTTCATGAGCTTGCAGCACAAGTTGCGCCAGCCAGTCGTACTCGCGGTCGAGTTTCTTGATGAGGCGGAATCCCAGCTCCGGATGGCGCTCGATCAGCTCCCGCTCCTCCTGCGTCAGTCGCCCGGATTTGGTCACCAAGGATGGAGGCACGGCAAAGATTCCGATGTCGTGCGTAAGTCCGGCCAAGGCAAGTCGTTCCAACTCCGCTCCGTAATAGGCCAACCCCATTCCGACTTTGGTCGCCAGGATCCCGACGTTGACAAGGTTGGTAATGAGGGGGTCTCCGGCTGGACTGGAAAGCGCTTGCACGACGAGCCGATCGGTCGCCCGGATAGACGACACAATGCCGGTCGCGATGATGGACAGTTCATCCAGGCTGAAATCCCGTTCCTGTCGAACTGCGGCAGCGATCCGCAAGAGCTCTTGCTCGGCACGTCCGTACCAGTTTTCGCTCGACAGCGGATCGGACCGAGCGGGACCGTCGTCGCGATCGGATCGCGCGCCGCCGGGAGGAATCAAACCGGGCCGCTCGTTCGGCTTCTGACCCTGCCTATCCATCGTCCTGAATGCCTCGTGTCCCCGATCGGTTAAGCCATCTGGCAGGCATGAGCGACTAGGCCGGCGTCGATGCGCTCGGCCTTGTCCATCGCCCCCAGCAAGAGGCAGAGATCGCACAGCGTATTGATCAGCCGACACACGCCGCGGGTGTGCTCGAAAATCTGGCAGGCGGCGTCTTTGGTAAACACCTCATGTTGACACCCAGCCGCGGTCATACGGGTGACGATATAGTCGCGGGTCTCCTCGGCATTGAAGGGTGCAAGGTGATATCGGATGCTGATCCGTTGATTGAGTTGTGGGTTTCGTTCGACCCGTTCCTTCAGTTCCGGTTGCCCCATCAGTACCAGCGTCAGCAGGAAGCGATGGTTCAGTTGGAAGTTAAGCAGAAGCCTGAGGTCCTCAAAAACATGGTCGTCTTCGATGGCCTGCGCTTCATCGACGATCAGCACAGTATCGAGCCCCTGTTCGTAATTGGTCAACAGTCTCTCGTTCAGACCGCGTACCTGCTCCACTTTGCTTCCGGCGGGCTCGATCCCGAATTGGTAGAGCACCTCGGAGAGAAACTCCCCCGCCTGCAACGCCGGATTCGCGACCAGCCCAATGTCATATTGGGATCTCGGGAGGTTCACAATCAGCTCCCGGCTCAGCAGCGTCTTCCCACACCCGATCTCTCCGGTCAACATAACCGCTCCTTTGCGCGCCTGAATCCCATACCGTAGTCGTTGCCGTGCTGACTCGTGCTTGACCGAAGGGAAATAGTACCGGGGATCCGGTACGTTTTCGAAAGGCGCCTCCCGCAAACCCCAATAATCTTCGTAGTGCATGTAACACCCATCCATGCTGCGCCTGCGCAGCAATCCTTGGTCAACACTTAGTCCGAACCTGACGATTAGTCAAGAACTTGCGAAAGTTGCGGTGGATGGACTCCCGTGCCGCCGTCGACGGAACGGAGAGCGAGTCTCACGCGGGCAGAAGTTTGTCAATCGCCGCACGCTCACTTTGTCCGATGGCCACCCACTGTTGAGCCATGGACACTACCACAGGCAGGCGGGATGCCACAGCTTCGATTCTTTGCGCGGCGAGCACGACCCGGCGTTGCGCAACCACGGTCAGAAAGCTATGTAATCCGGTCAAAAATGTCACGATGGGGTCAGCGTTGGCGGTCTTGGCAGCCTCACGTAGGGCTTGGACTTGGCGAATCGTCTCGTTCAACTCATGGTCCGGCAGGGCACCGGCGGGAGCGGTTTTCTTGAGACGGGCCACCACTTGCGTGATCGCCGGCACGCGGCGACGAAGGGTTTCCAGGAAATGCTCATCCATTCCGTGCAGTTCTTGCAACAAGCTTCGGAGCGACGACACGTCAAGGTGGTCCAACCCCTGTTGTAAGTCACGCTCAAGCTTGCGGATCACGACCTCTGTCAGATTCCTGCTTGGCTCCGACGCATGGGCGCGGGCGGCTTGCAGCTCTTTGAGCGCGTTCAACAAAGTCGCCGGTCGGTGAGCGATTCCATCGTTGTCCCCCACGGCGTCGGCCTGGACCTGCATCGAAGAAGCGCGAACGTGCCGCAGAATCGCTGCCGCGATTTCCCGGAGATCGCGACGGAACGACGCGAAGCTATCCGGCTGGATGACGGCATCGGGATTGCGGAATTGTTCCAGGAGCGGGAGGAGGGCGAACGTCGATTGCTCGATGTCGGGCAGATTCACCGTCGCGGCGGAGCCGCCGAGATTCGTCAGTCCCCGCGCGATCACCTCGACAAGCTTCGCGTGTCGATCCGCCGGAGGTCGACCCTCCAGCTCTCTCAGAGCGGCATCCACCTGATCGAGCCATTCTTGCGCTTCTTGCGCAAACAGCTCGAGCAATTCTTTCTGGAATTCGTCGTCGCCCGTGTCAGTTGCCATCATCAGAATCGACAGGGGCTTTTCCCTGCACGGCTCGACAAGGAGGCGGAATCGACCTGGGTTTAGAGTGTGTTCTTCCCATTGCCGAGTTGCGAAGCCAGTCCCGCGATTTCGGCCAACTTCCTGGCCATATCTTCAAGCCGCTTATTCGCCTGCTGGGCCGCCAACTCCGAATCCGAGGCCCGCTTGATCGCTTGCTCGACGCGTTCGCGCTCCGTTGCGAGTAACGCCTCCAGCTCTTTCACGCGACTGGCGGCCGACTCGGCCTCGACAACCCGCCGGCTGAGCTGCGCGACCCGCTCTCGTTCGGTTGCCAGCGCCGTATCGAGCTCACCCATCCGTTGGATCTGTCGTTGCGCGTCGGCTAATCGCTGCGACAGCTCAGCCGCTTTTCGCTGTTCAGCCGCCAGCGAGGCCTCAAGCTCGCCGGCTCGCCTGGCGGCTGACTCGAGTTCGTTGAGTTGTTGAACCAACTGCGTAGCCGCATCGCGCTCCGCACTAAGTGTCGCTTCGAGCTCCTGCACCCGTCCCGCTATCAGCTCCGCATCCGTCGCACGCTTCTCCAAGATAGCGGATCGTTCCTGTTCCGCAGCGAGCTGCGCTTCAAGCTCCTTCGTCCGCGCCGATTCCCGTTCCAATTCCGCGATCCGTTGGGCGAGTTGGGCCGTTCGCTCGCGTTCGGCCCGCAGGGCGGCCTCGGCTTCTCCCTGACGAGCTGCGGCTTGCCGCAAGGCTTCCAGTTGCGCCGGACCAAGATCGGGAGCTTTGTGCGGATCCGCCGGCTTGACGGAAGACGCCGCAACCGAACCATTGGTGCGGGCGCCCGCCTCCGTGGCCGGAGTTGGCGTGGCATCCCGCTGCGGGCGCCTGGAAAGCAGATCGAGAACCCGGTCTTTCAGGGAGGTACCTTGGAAGGGCTTCTTGAGCACCCCGTCTGCCTTGCATGACTCTGCCTGTCTCGTCACCTCGTCATTGACGATGCCCGAAATCAAGAGGACGGGCGTGTTAGACAAAGCCGCCTGCGAGCGGACGAACGCGCAGACTTCGTACCCGCTCTTATCCGGCATAATCACGTCGGAAACGATCAGATCCGGCCGCTCCTTCGACAAGACGGCCATAGCCTCCTCTCCATTGGCGGCGAGTATCACCCCAAGCCCGGCTTCGGTCAGGAGGCGCTCGGCCACTTTTCGCACCGCGATGCTGTCGTCCGCTACCAGAATCTTCGGCATGAGGTTTTTTCCTTTCTTCCGGCACAGACCCTTACGCGGATGATCTCTCGGTGCCCATCTTGCCCAACCTGGCCAGCGAATAGATTGGGATACTCTGGGCTCCGTCGACGTACGTTGCGACGATGTCTGAATCGGAGCCCCTGTAAGGCTGAACGGCTGACCGCTCGACCATCTGCAGAGCGGGAATCTCTTCATCGATACGAATGACCATCGGGCCGTCCTCGTGTTTGACGACCAGACACAGGGGCGTCGTGCCCTGTACGTGAACGTTCAGCCTTTCCGCGAAATCAAACACCGGCAAAACTTCTTTCTCGCGCCGAGCCACGGCCTTCACAAAAGGAGTTTCACTTGGAACCGTCATGGTCTGAGGCCAATGCGACACCCCACCCACTTCTTCCACCCTGGCTGCCAAGCGTTGCCCTCCGACCGAAAACACCACTAATCCGCACAATCTCGACCGCCTGACGTCCGACTCCTGACGCGTGCTTCTTAACATGCCACATCCGCCTTTATCCCGCCACGTGTCATACCGGCAGACGCGTACCGAGGAGACGCGGCGCTGCGCTCGGAGAAGTCAACGCTGCATCAGGCTGATGCTCGGTGGACGCCCGTCGACTTTCCTCCAGAATCCACCTGGGGTTCAGAACCAGCGACACCGTTTCGCGGAACAAGAACAGGCCGCCGAACCATCGGCGCTCTTCGCCCCGGAACTGCGCCGGCAACGGCAGCATACTGGAACGCCCGACTTCGACCAGGCCGATCACTTGGTCGACCCGAAAAGCACAATGGCGGTTACCCTCGGAGCAAAGGATAACACGCGTCTCGGCACCGGACACGTTTCTACGAAGACCAAACCGCCCGGCTAAATCGACGCGAGGGTAGCTCACACCAAGGAAAGACAGGACATCGTCGTCGGATATCTGCTCCGGCTTCAAAATGCCGCGGACCGCGTCGGCCGGAACAGCCAAGTACGTATTGCCACAGTCCGCGACGAGCAACCGCACACTCGTAGAGACGGGGATCGCGACGGTCTTATGACTTCGAAGGCTCATGCTGGACTCCTGCCGGAGCCTCCGCGTCTACGGCAGTCGGAAGGTTGCGCGGACGATTGACGAATCATCGCAACCCTCTCAACTCAAACTCTTGCAGCCGCTTCGCGGCTGAGCCATCGTTCTACCTCACGGATCAAGGCCCGTTCTTCGACCGGCTTGGCGATATACGCGGTCGCGCCGATGCCGATGGCCATTTGTCGATGCTTCTCGCCTGCGCGAGTCGTCATCACGAGGATCGGAGTTGCTTGAGTCTGCGGCCGGCTTCTGAGCGCCTGGATCACTTCATACCCGTTGAGCTTGGGCATCTCCAAGTCCGTGATAATCAGCCGATACGCTTGGGTCGAGGCTTTCCGCAACCCATCCTCGCCGTCAACTGCCGTATCCACGCGATAACCAGCGGACTCAAGCATCCGTCCAACAAATTTACGAATGCTCAGCGAATCGTCGATGAGCAGAATCGGCAAGTCCGCGGGGACCGCTTCGGGCGTTCCGCCCTCGTTGCCCTGTGGTTCGCCTGATACGAGTTGCGGAACGGCCTGCCCCGACCATGCAATCGGCTCGTCGCCTTGACCGGTGACGAGCCTGGCAACGTCCAGCACCAGAATCACACGACCTTCCGGGTCAATCGTCGCGCCGCCGAAGCAGGAACGCTTGAACGGTTTCAACGAGCCCAGCGTCTTGATCACGATCTCCTGGCGTCCAAGCAGTTCGTCGACCGAGAGCCCGAGCGGACCGGATGCGGTACGAACGATGACGATGGGCGTAAGCTCCTCGGAGGAGTCCACCGCCATCTGCAGGAGCCGCCGAAGGGGTTGCACATCGATCGCCTCGTCGCCGATTCGGAGGATCGTGAGATCCGCTATCCGCTGAATCGATCCAGGAGACGGCATCGTGACTTCGCGCACGCTGGGCAACGGGATCGCATAGCGTTCTGGTCCGACCCGCACCATCAATGCGGTGGCGATGAGCAGCGTCAGCGGAAGCTGTAACGTAAACTTGGTTCCGACGCCTCGAATCGATTCGACGTCGAGATGCCCATTCATCGTTTCGATCACCCGTTTGACGACATCCAGTCCAACTCCCCGTCCGGCCTGATCGCCGACCTGCTCCGCGGTCGAAAATCCCGGAAGAAAAATGAATTTGATCACTTCCGACTCCGGCAGAGATTGCGCGATTTCCGGTCTGACGAGACCCAAGGCGACGGCTTTCGTCCTGATTCTGTCGACATCGAGACCGGCTCCATCATCCTCCACCTCGATAATCACTGAATTACCGCGATGCGCCGCGTGCAGATAGACGGTGCCCTGGGCCGGTTTTCCTTGAGCGACTCGGACCGCTGTCGGCTCGATACCGTGGTAGACGGCGTTGCGGACCAAGTGAATGAGCGGATCGACGAGTCTCTCAACCACCCCCGTATCAACTTCCGTGTGCTCGCCTGAGGTCACCAGGGTGACTTCTTTACCTGTCGCGCGCGCCATCTCCCTAGTCGCACGACGAAATCGGGTGAACGCTGAGCCGATGGGAACCATTCGAGCCCTGGCGATTTCGTCCCGCATGCCGAGCGTCAACTGTTGAAGCTGGCTCATATCCTCGCGAGCGCGCCGGATCGATCCGCTGAGCTGAGACATCGACTCGCTGATGTCTGCCGTCACTTCGCTGATGCGGCGGGCGAGAATGTTGAAGTCGTCATATTTGTCAAACTCCAGACTTCCGAAGTCTCCGAGTCCAGGGAAAGCCGGCGCAGGGGACTCGACCGGACCCGAGGAAATGGTCGGCGGGGTATAGGAGAACGCATGCTTGTCTTCGAACGTCCGCACGGAATCCAATAGTCGGTTTTTACAAGCCAACACCTGGTGCGACAACTGCTCGAGAACGAGAAGACGCTGCTCGAGACGTCCGCGTCCGATCACCAACTCACCGACGAGGTTCAGTAAACGTTCCAACCGATCGCGGCTGACCCGAATAACCTCCCGCTCCTCCTGTCCTTTCGGCTCTTGATCTTTCTGCTGATTGACACTCGGTCGCTCTTGTTGCTCGTTCGTTTGCCCCGCGTCGGCTGGTTTGGCCTTCGGCCGACTCTCCGTTAGACTCTCGATCGCTCGAAGCTGGTCCAGTTTCTTGAGGTCCCGCATGACCGTGGTGAAACGCTCTCGAGTTTGCTGAATCGCGCTGAGATCACGCCGCATCAAAACCCGGACCACATCGACGGCACGGAGAATGATATCGGTGAGACCAGGCATAACCTGTATTCGCCCATCCCGCACCGCCCCCATGAAATCTTCGACGTGGTGAGTAAGATCACCAATCGCTTGGAACCCGACCGTATAGGCGGAACCCTTCAACGTGTGAGCGGTTCTGAAGAGCTGGTGGATGGTGTCCCGATCTTGTGGCTCTTTCTCTAGACGGAGAACCAGCGCTTCGATCGTCTCGATGTAGTCCTGCGCCTCGGGCGCGAAATAGGACAACACTTCGGCGTCGAGATCGGGCACGAGATAACCATCAGACAACTCGTCTTCGACGTCAACAACTTCCGGTGCGGTGCCGACATGAGTCGGAGTTTCGGGAACATGCTCGGCCCGCTGGGGCAGGTCCCAGTTGGGGTGAGGATCGGTTGGAGAGGCAGACACATGGCCGGCCTCAATTCGCTCACCGTTTTCGACCTGGCGGAGCGCGCTCGTGATCGCGAGCACATCTTGTCGGAGCCGCTCCAAATTGCCGGGGTCCCGGCGCATCAGAGCCCGGATCACATCGACCGCACGCAAGATCAGATCGATGAGACCCGAAGACATTCGGAGCCGGCCTTCACGCACCGCTCCCAAGCAATCTTCAACCGGATGCGCGACATCACCGATCACTTGGAATCCGACCGTGTGGGCGGAACCTTTCAACGTGTGCGCCGTGCGGAACAAATGCTGGATGCTCTCGGCATCCTCGGGAGTCTTCTCCAGCCGAAGCAAGAGTCCTTCCATGACCTCGAGGTGTTCTTGCGCCTCTGGCGTAAAGTAAGACAACGCTTCGGCATCGGATAATCGGGGGCAAGCGATTCAGCATCTGGGCCGGCGGCATCGCTGTGTCCGGAGGCGGGGGGCTCAGGGATCAGCTCGGCGCAACGCCGCGTGCATTCCTCGATCAGGCTCATATCTTCCTGTCCGCCACGCCCAATGATTTCCAATTGCGAGCGAAAGATCTTGACGAGTTCTCGCAAGGCCGACACAACGCGAGGCCAGTCCGATTGAGAGACGGCGGACGCTTGTTCGAGAATCGTCTCCAGCGCTTCTCCCAGCTTGGCGAGGCCGGAATAGCCGTAGATCAGCGCGGCTCCTTTCAGCTTGTGACCGATCACGTGCTGTTCCTGCAGCATCTCCTTTGCTGGAATCATTTGCCCGGCAGGATGCAACGCGGTCCACAAGGTTGTGATACCGTCCGTGGCTTCGGCCACGAAAATGCTGATCAGGGACTCGCGATCGAAGTCGCTGCTCATCCGCGCTTCTCCCTCCGCGCCGTCGCCCCCAAGGCTTTGACCGGCTACGCGAGCTTGAACTGTGCAACAGAGGCCGTCAGACTCTCGGCTAGTTTGGCCATGTCTTCGATGGTGTGTCGTGTGGCGTCCGTGGCCTTCTGCGTCGCCACCGCGCCTCCGGTAAAGTCTTTGATCGATCGGCCCACTTTGTCCGTGGACGCGGTCTGCTCGGCGGCCGCATTCGCGATGCTCTGCGCCAATTCCGCCGATCGCTGGGCGATCTCCGAAATCTCTTTGAACACGTCGCCAGTCCGAAGCGCCGAAGCCGACCCGGCCTCCACCGCCTGGGTCTCATGCTCCATCGCCACGACGGCGTCCTGGGTTTCCGTCTGAATGACTTTCACGAGGTCCGCGATTTCGCGGGTGGCCTGAGCCGAGCTCTCGGCCAACTTTCTCACCTGATCCGCAACCACGGCGAACCGAGCTCCGGCTTCACCCGCTCCAGCCGCCTCGATGGCTGCGTTCAAAGCCAGCAGGTTGGTTTGTGAGGCAATCTCGCGAATCGTCGACACGATTTGAGAAATTTCCAAAGAGCGATCGCCCAGAGCTTTGACCTGCTTGGACATCCGCTGCACCGCTGCCCGGATACTTTGCATGTCTTGCACGGTTTCCTGCACGGCGATACGGCCGCGTTCGGTCGCCTGCAGCACTTGCTTGGCGCTCTCGGATGAGGCCCCGGCCGTCTCGGCAACTTGCCGCATGGACAGGGCAAGCTGTTCGACGGCGGCCAAGGTTTTCACGGATTCATCGGCCTGGTGCTTGGCGGTGCCGGCCATCTGCCCGGCTGTCTCTCGCAACGCGCCCGCCGACTTGTTCACACGTTCCGCCGCTTCCCGGACCTGCTTCATCAGCTGGGTGAACCGTCCCAACATCAGGTTGAAGGCGTCTGCCAGATTCCCGAACATGTCGGCCGTCACTTCACCGCGTTTCGTCAAGTCTCCCTTGCCGACATCCGAGACCAGCACCAGGAACTGCATCAGCCGCTTCTGCATGCTATCCCGCTCCTCTTCGGTCTGGACGAGGGCGGTGAGTCGGTCGAGCATGGCGTTGAACGACTTGGCCATCTGCCCCAATTCGTCCGTGCTATCCACCTTGGCTCGGGCCTGCAGGTTGCCGGCCGCGGCTTGTTCGGCCACTTGCGCGATATGAATGACGCCTCGAGAGAAAAAACGCGCCAAGAGGTATCCGATGGTGCTGCCGATGATAATCGCGAGCAGTGCGCCGGCGAACACGATTTGGGTTCGATACGTCGCTTCCGCCTGTCCCTGCTCGTTCAAGTCCTTGGCGATTTCCCGAATGGTTGTGAGGAGCTCTCGAACCCGAACCGTGGCGGCGTTGTATTTGTTTGCGACTTCCACCGAGAGGGCCAATCCGCCGAGGTCTCGCATCGCCTGTCGCTGGTCTTCGTTCAACGTCGGAGAAAAGCTGTCGGCAAACGCGCTCATGGCACCTTCGGCGGAAGCGAAATAGTCGGCCAGGGCTTTTCTCAGCAACTCCAAGTCCTTGGCTTCACTCCGCCCGCTGGAAGACTCCCGCAACTGCGTTTGCGCATAGGCTTCGAGAGGCTCCAGTGTTTTGCGTTTCAGATCCGCCAGAGGTTGGAGCGCATCTTCGAAGTCGGATTTTCTGGTCAACCGCCCGGCGTTCAGGATCGCATCGTGGTACAACCCTAGGTTGCTGCTGCTGGCTCCGAGGTTGACCAGGGCCTGCGTCGATCCTTCGTACACGATCCGCAACCGCTCTCGCAGCTGCTGAAGCCCGATCAGGCCGATGATGCCGACCGCAATCATCACCACGCCTACGCTGGAGAATCCGAGAACCAGCTTAGGCAAGGTTTTCAGGTTCTTAAACCACGTCTGAATTGCCCATTTTGTCGCACTCTGCCGCGCCATGGCGCCCTCCTTCTCGCTCGACTTCCTCCACGCCGATGCGTGTCGCCGGAACTTGCCGCGCGCAACGCTTCGCGGCTCTTTCGCCGCCGCTCAATTGCCTTCGCCTGCCTCTACGCAGGCCAGTAGGGTTGGAATCTCGACGAATCCGCTCATCCGCTCGTCGACTTTGACAATACCCGAAACGAACGGCCTGACGCCCTTGGTCCCGTGCGTGGAAGCTTCCAGAATTGCGCCGGTGTGGATATTGCGAATCTCAGGAACCTGATCGACCAAGACCGCGACCTGCTGCGCGCCGTATCGAACCACGACAGCGTACTTGGGTTGCGGACCGGATACTGGCAAACCCAGTACGGGACGGAGATCGGCGAGCGGCATGACGGTGCCTCTGAGATTTGCGACGCCTATGAGGGTCGAGGGCATACCCGGAACCGGTGTGACGGACTCCACCTCGAACACCTCGCGCACATGCTTGAGGTCGACGGCGAACAGCTCCCCTCCGAGAGTGATGAGACAGATCCGGTGTGGCGTGTCCCTTGGCTGTGGTTCCGCTGCGGGGTTAAGCGGTGATGAGACGGGTTCCGCGAGCTCCATCCTCGTCAACGACGCTGGTCATACGGGCGGGCGCTCAATTGAGCGCCCGCTTCACGGCCGCCAGCAAGTCCTCGGCTTTAAACGGTTTCACGACGTACCCATTGGCGCCTTGCTGCTGTCCCCAGAACTTGTCGCTTTCTTGCCCCTTCGAGGTGCACAGCACGATAGGGATGTTCTTGAAGCGGTCGTCGTTCTTCAGATCACGGCAGGCCTGGAACCCATTGCGGCCTGGCATGACCACGTCAAGGATAATGAGGTCGGGCTTTTCGGTCGCCAGTTTTTCTTCTAATTTGTCGGCGCTCGGGTAGGACACCACGGTATGGTTGGCCGATTTCAAATACCCCTCGATCATTTGCAGTTCCGCATAGGAGTCATCCACAACGACGATCTTGCTCATGGTTCGCTTTTCCTCCTTCTCTAGGCCCGGTCGTATCCGGGTCTCCTTGATTTCCCTTTCGCCCTTGACCAAGAGAGACGGCAGCGGCTACTTCAGCGGCATGGTCAAACTGATCGCTCCGGCCAAGTCCCCCTCTTTCCACCCTTCTTTCCTCATCCCCGTGATATCGCGCTCCCCTTTCGGAGTTCCGTGACAGGTCAAGCACGTCGGTGTCGCATACTCGGGATCCATCACCCGGAGCACCGGTTTTCCGCCGACCATCGTCGCTTTGCTGTAGGGTTGCCCCTTGGGATGGCGGGGATCGGCGAACATCCGCAAGACCTCGGCTTCGAATTCGTCGGGTTTATTCCCCGGATAGCGGTAATCCGTCCCGGTCAGCTTCAACCGGATCCCGGTCTTTCGGTAGAACTTTTCTCCGGTCTTGCGGGCGAACACCGCCGGTAGAAATCCTTTGAATCCCACGCCTTGCTTGTTGATGACCGGCTGGGCTTCATCGACCACTTCCTTCTCTGCTTCGAGCAGGCTCAGCAGGATCGGCGCGCTAGGAACGCCGCCGGGTCGGCTCAGATCGATCTTCGTTTGTTGCCTGAACCGTTCGATCACTTGGCTGGCCAGGAAATCTTGGGTGAACCCTTTGTTGCCTTTGGACGCATCGTTGATCAGCGGTTGATGTTCAGATACCACCTTGCGCCCGACCTTCAGTAATGCGATTAAGAGCTGCGCCGTTTCGGATTCGTCCGCGGCTTTCGCACCCCCGGCCAAAAGCACCATGCCGGCGGACAACCCAAGAATTAGCGCAGAGACTCGCACTCTCATGACATCCTCCTTGGATGGAATCCCTCCCCTCCCTGGCCCTGTCTTTGAGTATAGCTGTCGGGGAAGAGCGAACTGAAAAATGGGAAGCGGAGATCGCGGTATGAGCCGGCGTCGATCCCATAAACAAGAGCCTGACAAGTAGAATGTTCAACGTCCGAAACGGGAAGGCGAGCAACTTCTATGCCGTTCTAAGTTCAGCGCTAGCCGTCGTTTTCTCGTGAATCGCTCAACGCTTGAAAATATTGTCGAAGTCGCGCGGATCGTGAGGCCTCGAATGGATCCTGCTGGAGTGGGAAAGAACTGTACGCCACCGTCCGTTGCTGTCCATTTGTTGTCCATCTGCTGACGTTTTTGGGAACCCACGAAAAAATTTGGGAGAAAAGATTGATGGTCGGGGTGGCGGCCGTCCCTCTCGCAAGAAAGCGCAGGGAACGGATATC
>JBBIOW010000038.1:0-19343 GCA_037443165.1 Nitrospiraceae bacterium
TGGGCAAGACGAATATCGACTTCATGGGCAAACGTCAGGTCGCCTTCGTGTTTTCCGGCATCATGGTGATCCTGGGTCTGGTGGCGGTCGTCCAGATCGGCCGGGGAACGGCGAATCTGGGAATCGATTTCGCCGGCGGCACGGCTGTGCAATTGAAATTCGATCAGCCGATCCGGATCGACCAAGCGAGAAAAGCGTTGGATGCCCATGGGTTGGGCGATGCCGAATTGCAGGAGTTCGTCCAGGAAAACAAGCTGTTGATTCGGGTAAAGACCTCCACGACGATCGAAGAGAAAGTCGCCGAACGGGTCGTGGCGGTGTTCGGCCAGGAGTTTCCGTCTAACCGCTTTGTCGTGGACTCCAGCACGGAGATCGGACCGACGATCGGAAAGAAACTGCAGCAGGACGCGTTGATTGCGATTCTCATCTCATTCGCCGGAATCGTCGTTTATATTGCGGCGCGGTTCGAGTTACGGTTCGGCGTCGCCGCAGCCCTCGCGACGTTCCACGATGTGCTGGCGGTGCTTGGTGCATTTTACATACTGGACAAGGAAATCACGCTGCTCGTCGTGACCGCCTTGCTCACACTGGCAGGCTACTCGCTCACCGACACCGTCGTGGTCTTCGACCGCATCAGGGAAAACCTCCGGCTTCGCCGGCGCGACGACATCGCGACGGTCATCAACAACGGGATCAATCAGGTTCTGAGCCGGACCATCGTGACCAGCTTGACGGTGGTGTTGGTATTGATACCTCTGACCCTGGCTGGAGGTGAGGTGCTCCATGACTTCTCGCTCGCATTATTATGGGGCGTGATCTTCGGGACCTACTCGTCGGTTTTCGTGGCCAGCCCGCTGCTCTTGATTTGGCCCGGGGGACCTGGTCGGCTGCTGAAGCGGGCTTGAGCCATCGCCTGCCAGGAGGACTCGTTTTGCATCTTCCTGGGATGGTAGATTGACATGCCACTGCCGCCTGATTAACCCCCTAGGTTCATATGGCGTTCTGGGGTCGGTCACGGAGTCTCCAGAGTAAGATCATCGCGGCCATCGTGATGGTCGGCCTCCTCCCTCTTTCCCTGTCCCTTGCCCTGACGTACGTTGAGGAGCGGCGTGCACTCCGTGAGACGATTGGCGCGAATTTCAAAGAACTGGCCGTGGAGGCGGCTCGTCGGATCGAGCTGCAGGTCACCCGGGGAATCAACGAGGCCCAACAGTTGGCCACCACGCCATTTCTGCGGACGGCGGTGACGGAATCCAACCGAACCTATGCGGGCAAGGACGAGCGCGCCATCCAGTCGATGATCCGCGATTGGCAGCAGCGATGGCGCGCACGCGACCGACGCAGCGAGTTTCCGATCTTCATCAACCGCATCGTGACCAATTACTTGATCCGCTGGCACGACATCCGGAAAGCGGACTACGTCGGCATTTTCGTCACGGACAACCGGGGCGCACTGGTGATCAGCTCCATTCCGCAGGTGGAGTATTACTACGGGAAAAGCTCGTGGTGGCAGGCTGTCGTCAAAAATGGACAAGGGCGGGTTTATGTCAGCGACATTTACTTCGACCCCTCCTTCGGGACGCACGTACTCAACGTGTCGGCGCCGATTCTGGATGATGAGCAGCATGAGGCCATCGGAGCCGTAACAGTCCTGTTGCGACGGGACACGTTGTTCCATGCTATCTCCGAGGTGACCGTCGGATCGACGGGCCACGCGATGTTGATGAGCTCCGAAGGGACTCCGTTGATCTGTCCGATCCTGGCTCCGGAAGAACATACGGTGACACCTGAGCTGGTCTTCGCAATCGGGCGGGGAAAAGCCGGATGGGTCATTGCGCTCGACGATTCGCACGGCGGCCGCAATTCACTGGTCGGCTTCGCGCCGATTCGATTGGGCGAGAGCCTCGCACCGGACAGCCTGGGCGGCAAACGGTGGGTCACGTTCGTACGGCAAGATCCCAAAGAGACGTATGCTCCGCTCGATGAGCTCTTGATGAAGATCACGCTCTATGGATTCTTCGTGCTGGCTGTCCTGTTGATAACCGGCGTCGCGGTCGCGCGGCGGATCTCGAAACCCATCCGAACCCTGCACGAAGGCGTGCAGGAGATCGGCAGCGGCCGGCTTGATCAGCGGCTGAATCTCAGGACAGGGGATGAAATCCAGGACTTGGCGGAAGCCTTCAATGCGATGGCCGCCAATCTGCAATATTCCTTCAACCAGATTGAGCAGCGCATGGCGGAGGTCAGACGGCTCGAAGAGAAATATCGAGACCTGATCGAGAACTCGCCGGAAATGATCTGTCAATTGAACAAGCTTGGTCAGTTCGTGCATGTGAACAAGACCGGCCTCGAAAAGTTGGGGTACACCCTGGATGAGATGTTGACCATGCGGCTGTGGGACTTGGTGCCCAAGGGGCGGGAATCCGAAATTCTCGGGTATCTCGAGCGCCTGATGGCTCAGGGCCGTGGCTCGATCGAGACCGTGTTCCAGGCGCGTGACGGACGGCCCATCGATGTGGAGATCCATGCGACGGCCTTGTTCGACACGGAGGGCGGCGGGCTCGTCCATTCGCGGGCCTTCGTCCGCGACGTCACCGAACGTCGTCAGTTGGAGCAGCAGGTGCAGCGATACACGACGCAATTGGAGCAGGAAGTCGCGGAACGCACCCGGCAACTTTCGGCGTCCCAGGCTCGCTATAAGGCGCTGTTCGATCTGGTGGCGGATTCAGTGTTCATGGTCGATCCTATAGGGTGCATCGTCGCCGTGAACAAACGTGAGGAGCAGGCGCTGGGCTATGCGGAGGAAGCGGTCGTCGGCCGGAACATTTTGGAAATCGTGCTCCCGGGTCATCACGAGGAGATGCAGAAATTGATCGACAAAATCGTGGCAGGCCAGCGGCGCGTACCGACGCAGGAGATCGTTGTCCTCGACCATGCTCGTCGGGCAACACCGGTCGAGATGGACCTGATTCGGGTAGAAGGCGACGCGAGGCCGCTGGTCATGGTTCAACTCCGAGACATCACCGATCGAAAGCGGCTCGAACGACAGCTGGAGGACTATCGGGAGGAGCTTGAACTCAAAGTGCGAGAGCGGACGCGCGAGATCGAGGAAACCAAACAGTATTTGGAAAACCTCCTCGAGAACGCGAACGATGTCATCTACACCCTGGACTCGGAACAACGGTTCACCTACGTCAACAGCAAGGTTGAGGCGTGGGGGTACCGTAAAGAGGACCTCATCGGTCGTCCGTACCTGTCTCTGTTGTCCAAGCGGCACCGGGGACGCCGGCTTAAGAGCACGCTGGATATCGGCACCAAGCAGGTTTACGAAGTCGAAGTGCTCACTAGGGCGGGAGACACTCGGACGGTGATGGTCAGTGTGTCGCCCCTTTACGATTCGGAAGGCGGCATTCTGGGCGTCTTGGGCATCGCCCGCGATATGACCGAGACGAAGAAACTTGAGCGGCAGATCCTCAGCTCTGAAAAGCTGGCATCGGTGGGGAAACTGGCAGCCGGGGTTGCGCACGAGATCAACAACCCGCTGGGCGGTATCCTGAATTGTTTGTACAACCTACGGAAAGGGAACCTGCCACCGGCCAGGCAGGAGGAATATCTAGCCTCGATGGAGGACGGGCTGCGCCGCGTGCAGAAAATCGTCAGGCAGTTGCTAGATTTCTCGCAACAGCATGAGCCCGAGCTCTCCTTGACCGACATCAACCAGGTCGTCGAGCGGGTTCTCGTTCTCACCACCCACACCTTCGTCGCGAATCGCATCGTGTTGGAAACGGACCTAGGCCGCAATCTGCCCGACCTCATGGTCGACCGCCACATGATCGAGCAAGTGCTAATGAACCTGATCCTCAACGCGGTGCAAGCCATGAAGGAGGGAGGCGTGCTCACGATCCGCACGCGCATCGACGAGGGCCTCTGCCTGATCGAGATCAAGGACACCGGGTGCGGCATTCCGGGGTCCGTGCTGCCGAAGATTTTCGACCCATTCTTCACCACGAAGGGGGAAGGGGAGGGGACCGGGCTGGGGCTCTCCGTCAGTCTCGGCATCGTCGAGCGACACGGAGGGAAGATCCTTGTCGAAAGCGAGGTCGGGAAAGGCACGACGTTTACGCTCTGCTTGCCTGTCGCAAGGGACCGGGTCGCGATCGGGAGACTGTCGTGAAGCCTCTAAGCCTGCTCATTGTGGACGACGAGCCGCTGATGCGGCTCTCCATGAGCGACGCATTGAAGGCCGTCGGATACGACGTTCAGGCGGCGGCCAGTGGGACCGAGGGCGTCGAGACCATCCAGAAACGTCAGTTCGACATCGTCATTACCGATCTGCGCTTGCCAGGCACGGATGGATTGACGCTTCTGCAGACATGCAAGCAAGTCTCCCCCCGAACAGAAGTCGTCGTGATCACTGCGCATAGCTCGGTCGAGACGGCCGTCGGCGCAATGAAACTGGGAGCGTATGACTACATTACCAAGCCCTTCCAGATGGATGAGTTGCTGCTCATCGTCGATCGACTGGCCAAAGTGCTCGCGCTCCGTCAGGAGAATTTGCAGTTAAAAGAGGAATTGGCCGGAAAGTTCAGTTTCCAGGGGATCCTGGGCAAGAACGAGCGAATGCGCGCGGTGCTGGAAAAGATCAAGCTGGTGGCCGGGACCGATTCAACCATTCTGATCGTTGGAGAGAGCGGGACTGGCAAGGAATTGGTTGCGAATGCGATTCACCACATCAGCCCGCGAAAGGATCATGCGCTCATTAAAGTCAGTTGTGCGGCTCTGCCGGAGACTCTGCTGGAGGCGGAACTATTCGGCCATGAGAAGGGGGCCTTCACCGGGGCGTTGCGACAACGATGTGGACGGTTCGAGCTAGCGAACAAAGGGACGTTGTTCCTGGACGAGATCGGCGAGATCTCTCCGGTGGTGCAGGTCAAATTGCTGCGGGTTCTGCAGGAGCGGCAATTCGAGCGGGTCGGGGGAAACGAAACGATTGAGGTGGACGTACGTCTGGTGTGTGCGACACAGAAGGATCTGAAAAAGGAAGTCGCAGCCGGCCGTTTCCGCGAGGACTTGTTTTATCGACTG
Organism: Nitrospiraceae bacterium; assembly: GCA_037443165.1. Taxonomy (GTDB): domain Bacteria; phylum Nitrospirota; class Nitrospiria; order Nitrospirales; family Nitrospiraceae; genus DATLZU01. Next base: position 5,086 of record JBBIOW010000038.1, read on the forward strand.
AACGTGGTACAGGTGGTTTTGCCTCCGTTGCGGGAGCGTCAGGAAGATATCCTGTTGATCGCCGAGTATGTGCTCCACACGAGGTCGGCCCACATGAACAAAGACCTCAAAGGATTTTCGCAGGCGGCTCGTGAACTGCTCTTGCGCTATTCGTACCCGGGCAACGTGCGAGAGCTGGAGAATATGGTTGAACGGGCCGTTGCGTTAGGGCGTGCGCAGGAGGAGATTCAGCCATGGGATCTCTGTGGCTTCCAATCTTGTCCCTACCTGGGTGGGGCACCCCAAGATTCATGCGGCTTTTGCAGCGAAGGTCTGACAGGAACAGCGCGAAAAGAGGTGCCGGGGTGTTCTTTGTCAGCGGCAAGGGAACAGTTCGAACGGGAATACATCGTCTCCGTGCTTGAGCGAGTCGGCGGAAGCAGAACCGAAGCCTCCAAGATTTTAGGGCTTTCGCGGAAGGCGCTGTGGGAGAAATGCAAACGCTATGGAATTCCGTCAGGGAGAAACGACGCAGAACTGGGCTCCGACGAAGATTAAGCTTATTCCGTCGGTTCCGGACCACCCTCCCAAAGCTTTACCGTGCGGTCCCAGGAAGCGCTGGCAAGGCGCAATCCATCGACGGAGAAGCACACAGACCGGACGTAGCTGGTGTGGCCCTTCAGCGTTCTGAAGTGCCGCCCTGAGGCGATATCCCACAGCTTGATGGTATGATCGTCGCTCGCGCTCACCAGCACCTTGCCGTCGGGCGAGACGGCTAGCGACCGAACCCAGCCGCCATGGCCTTTCAGCGTTCTCAGCTCGGTCACTTCCGGCATGGTGAAGAATTTGATGGTCGTATCCCGGCTACCGGTGATGAGAATCTTTCCATCGGGCGTGAATGTCATGGCACCGATCCAGTAGTCCATCGGCTTTTGGAAGCCGCCGTCGTCCTCGAAAAAGTACCCGCGTGCTTCCGGAGTATCTTCTTCGTCTTCCCGCCAATGTCCGTTGTGGACGATCTTCTCCTCCCCGCTCGGCAATACCTCCCACACTTTGATCTTGCCGATGTCGCTGCCGCTGGCTAGATGGATCCCGTCCGGCGAGAAGGCGACGCAGACCGACCAATGATGGTCATAGGGATCCTTCCCTAGGAGGGTCATCAACTCGGTGCCGGTCGTGACTTCCCAGATCTTGATATCTTTGTTATGGCTTCCGCGAGCCAGCATTAGGCCATCGGGAGAGAGGGACAGGCTGCAGACGTTGTGGTCGTAGCGGGTGAACAGGAGCTTCAAGGGCTCGCCAGTCTTGGGGTTCCACAGGCGGATCGTTCGGTCGTCACTGCCGGTGGCAAGGATTTGGCCGTCTGGCGTGAAGACTACCGCCCTGATGTCGTGCGTATGACCACGCAACGACCGGAGCAGTCGTCCGGTTTCGATGTCCCAGATTCGCACCATACGATCGACTCCCCCAGAGGCCAGGGTCTGGCCATCCGGGGAAAAGGCGACCGTCCAGACTCCGTGGGAATGCCCGCGAAAGGTTCGCACTTCGCGCGCCCCTGCTTTCCAATATTCAAGCAGGTCGACTTTCGGCTGCAGGCTTTCGGCTCGTTCGGTTGCAGGGCCTGTTTGCCACGTCTGAGGATGCGCGGAAGTCATTTGATCGCCCATGGGCTCATTTTCACTCCTTGCTGGACCGGTTAGCCACCCTCCGCGAAAATTGCAAAATGGTTTTCGAGGCGAGTATAATTTTGAACTTGCCAAGAAGATGGTAAGAGATGCCACACGGTCAAGTCAAGCGATCCGATAACGTGGCTTCGTAAAGAATCCGGATCTTCAGGGGATTCCGCAATTGACGTGTTCGTTCAGCTCTAGCCGCCGAGGTGAGCGATGGAAATCCGATTTCAGCCGGCCCTGCTCCAGGAAGTGATCGACTCGTTCATTGAAAAGACCGAGCGAGAAGGCGATCCCACCTACTATAAGGAGTTTCACGAGCTTGCCGACCCGATCTACGAAAAGTTTTCCCTCGATGATAGGGAGCCGGAGTTCAAGAAACTCTATCAATATCTCTTCGGCATTTGGGGGTTTTCGGATATTATCCGCGACGCATTCGACGAGTTCCCGGAGTTGAAGAAGAAAGTCGGCATCGTCTTGGTCAAGGGCGTGCTGAAGGAAGATCAGGAAGGAGTCGACATCCTGAGAAAATGGGGTTCCGTCGAGCACGAATTGGCCAAGCAGTTTGAGGAGAAGGGCCTTAAGGGCGTCGGCATCAAGCTCATCCCCCGTCGATTCTATGATCCCGCGCTGACCCGCTATTGTCGACACGAGTTGACTCACATCTCCGATATGCTGGATCCGGCGTTCAATTATGATCCGGACACCAAAGTCGGACAGAACCCCGGTGAGGAAACGCTGATTCTTCATCGCTACCGGGTTCTGTGGTGTTTGAGCATTGACAGCCGCCTCGAGGCCTCAGGCAAAGAACCGATGCTCGCTAAGGAAGACCGGTATAAAGAATTCCGCTCGTGGTATCGAAAAATTCCGCCGGCTCAGCTCAAGTCAGTGTTCGAAGGTTTGTGGCAGACGCAATTCTTCACCCATTCCGAGTTAGTGGAAATGGCCACCGATACGTTGCGGGTGATGGACCGCGCAGTCGAAGTTGAGGGTGGAGAGGTGCCGGAAACGCAAAACAAGATCATGCTGATGCCCGGGTTCCCCTGTCCACTCTGTCGCTTCCCGACGTATTCCTGGGTCGAAGACTTGGAGAATAAGGTGGAGAAGTATGTCTTGGACTATATCCGCGAGAATCATCCGGGTTGGGATACGGAATTCGGCGCCTGCGATCGCTGCGTCGAAGTGTACAAGCTCCGCGCCGATGGGGTGGTGGGATAATCACTATAATTTGTAGGAAGTCCATCTTATGGCCTCCGAACCGCAGTACGGTCGACGGCAGTTCCTGAAAGATTCCGTGATTTCCATCGCCAAGGCTGCGCATGAGTTCGTGAAATACAAAGAGGCACCTCGGGAAAAAGCCGAGACTCCTGCGCGAACGGATTGGCTGAGACCGCCGGGAGCCGTGGAGGAAGCTCTCTTTCTCGAACGCTGCACGCGTTGCGGCGACTGCGCCAAAGTCTGTCCCTATGGGAGCATCAGGTTCGACCAACGGGACGGCACGCCTGTCGTCTTCCCCGATCAAGCCCCCTGCTACTTATGCGAGGATTTTCCTTGCATCGCTGCCTGTGCGACGGATGCCTTGTTGCCCATGGCAAGACGGGAAGATGTCAGGATGGGGCAGGCTGTGGTGTCGCACCGTGATTGTACGGCGGGACAAGGATGTCACGCTTGTGTCTCAAAGTGTCCGATGGGCGCGTTGGAAATGGAATTCGAGTCGATGCGTCTTAAGGTCACGATCGACCGGTGCGTTGGTTGCGGGATTTGCGAGTGCGTATGTAAGACCGTCAACGACAGAATTGCTATCAAGGTTTCCCCCGAGCGATGGCTCACAAAGGGCCGTTCTCACGCGGGGTTATAGTAGTTGCTGAGTGGCGCTGTTGACCTCGACAAAAGCCTTTGATAGCACGAAGGAACATGGAAATCAGGTGGTTAGGTGGCGTCACCCATTAGGTGGCCGAGAACACGCTTGACTTCGCTTTGGCCTTTACCTATGATACCCAAGCCTATGCCAAAAGTTCGAAGTCTTGAACCGAACATCTCCGGTTCGAACGCAGGCTTCAAGCATCGGACTGAGGAGGGGTATTGATGACGGCAAAGCAATCTCAAGTTAAGCAGTCGGAAGGTTCCACGGCGGTCATTCCCAGAACAGAAGTAGTGAAAGACACTCCCGCGGTCGAACGGGCATTGAACCGCAGCAAAATTTACCTCCTGATCTCCTGGAGCATGTTGTATCCGGAAGACGATGAGTTTCTTGATTACCTCCAGAGCGGGGAATTTGTGGAGGACGGTCGATCCTCACTGGAGAGCCTTCACTCGGCGCTGGACGGAGTCGGGGGAGAGCGTGCGAAGCAGAAGATTGCGGCACTGCTCAAGCACTTTGACTTGATCGAGAAGTGGGTTGCGTCGGAATGCGTTAACTGGCAACTCAGTGATCTGCAAAGCGAGCATCGTCGAGTGTTCAGTAACGTCATCACTCTCGATTGTCCTCCCTACGAAACCCTGTTCGGTAATGATCACGTGTTTGCGCAGTCTCATGTCATGGGAGATATCGCTGGCTTCTATAAAGCTTTCGGCGTCGAGCTCTCACGGGATATTCATGAACGGCTCGATCATCTAAGCGTCGAGCTGGAGTTCATGCACTTTTTGGCGTACAAGGAGAGTTACTCCCGTTGCCACGACGGAGCGGATAAAACCCAGATAGTCGTCGATGCCCAAAAGAAGTTTGTCAAGAATCATATAGGTCGTTGGGTCCCGCTTTTCTGTCGGATGTTGGCCAGGAAGGCCGATTCGGGATTCTTTAAATTGATGGCAGACATAACGAGCGATTGGATGGACTTCGAAGTGGCCTTTCTTAGTGTGAATCCACAGCCGTATTCTGAAACCGATTACCGTCCTGCGACCTTCAGCGCTCCTGAAGGTCAAACGTACGAGTGTGGCGCACAGGATCAGGGGAATGAGTTGAGCATGTTGCTCAACGAGGTTGGCGCCCAGACCTTTTTGGAAAAGGAAGAGAAAAAGGACGAGAGCGGGCCGGTAGGAACAGCATAAGGCCCACGCTTTTTTGTTTTTGTCCGTTCGCAGAGTGGAAGCGCGTTCAAGGCGTTATGCGGAGTCGTTTTTTTAATCTTTTAAGAGAGGAGGGCATACTCGTATGAGACTGGTGCAGACACGCAACAAGCGTTTGGTGTTTGGCATTCTTCTCTCTGCCCTGGTTGTTGGCGTAATGCTGACGATTGGGCAAGTGCCGCTGGCGGTCAGCCAGCCGGTCACGATCCCAGTGAAGGCCATCAAGGGTCCCATTCCCATGGACGGTGCCAATCCGATCTGGGAAGGTGTGCCGGGTGTCGTCGTGCCTCTGAGTGGGCAGACGATTACCACTCCGATGCACCCGAACATCTCGGTCAAGTCGGTGTTCGTCAAAGCGGTGACCAACGGCAAGGAAATCGGTTTCCGCCTCGATTGGGCCGACCAGACCAAGAACGATACCACAATCGGGCCCCAAGACTTCAGGGATCAGGCGGCGATTCAGTTCCCGGTGAACACGTCCGGCGCACCTCCGTTCCAGTGCATGGGGCAGTCGGGTGGGACCGTGAACATTTGGCGGTGGAATGCGGAGTGGCAGAAGGACTTGGGCAAGGATAGCGCCGGGATTTGGGACGTGGATGATCAGTATCCCGGTATCTTCTGGGATTATTATTTCGAAGAGCCCGCTGGCGGTGTTACCTATCCGGACCGGATCGGTCGAAGCCTCGGCCCCTTTAATCCTGGTATCTGGTCTGGGAATATCTTGTCGGATCCGACGTTGCGCGTGAGCTCCGTGGAGGATCTCAACGCCAACGGGTTCAGCACGCTCACCACGCAGGCGCACCAGGATGTGATCGGCAATGGTGTGTGGGAACCGGCCGGTTCCGTGAAGGGAGGATGCTGCACGGGTCCGACCTGGCGCATCGTCGTCAAGCGGACCTTGGAGACCAGCGATCCGAACGATGTGCAGTTTAAGCCCGGTATGTCCGTGCCTGTGGCGTTTGCGGTTTGGGACGGCACCAACGTGGAGAGAAACGGCATGAAGGGCATCTCCACGTGGTTTACGCTGAAGCTTCCGTGAGCGGGTCAGGTGTGTTGTGTTGAGGGCGGTTAAGGGCATTGCCTCGGCGTAAGGCAGGCATTGCCTCTAGTTGATATAGTCCTAAGAGAAGCCCCGAGCCGCCCCGTCGAATGATGACGGGAGGAGGTTCGGGGTTTCTCTTTTTTAGATTTTGGCTTTGGTGAGGTTTCCTTTGCGCTTCTTAGAGGCAAAGATTGCTGTGAGACTCGGAATAAGAGGCATATCCTATAGGGTTGCTTTTGCTAAATTACGGGGTGTATAAAACTTGAGTAACGGCTTCGGTGTGCGCCGCTAATTCCTGGATTCTTCTATAGAAATTAGTCCTGTAAAGAATAAAGAAGGCCGCTCATGAAGATCTCGTTGTTGTTCCCGCCGACCTGGCATCCGTCTCAACCTTACCTGAGCCTGCCATCCCTTACAGGATTTCTCTTGCAAGCCGGAATCAGGAACGTTGGGCAGCGTGACCTGGGTATCGAACTGCTCGATGTCATGCTGACACGAGCCTATGGTGAAGAGATTTATCAGCATTTGATGGACAAGGTCAGAGGTCTCGAGCGAGAGCGGAGGGGAGAGACCGGTCCGTCGAGTGCGGAGCATTATGCTCGGGTGGTGGAAGCCCTCGATCGATTCCCGTACTTGATCGATCGCATTGATCTGGCCAAGGAGACGTTACGAGGAGAAGGATTTTACGATCTCGATCAGTACCGCGACAGTCTTTTCCTGATTGATAAGTGGCTCGAATTGCTCTCGACGCTCTATTTCCCGACGCGCATTACGGTCGTCGACAACCAGTTTAGCACCTATTCGATCTATTCCTCCAGGGATCTGCTCAAAGCGATCCGTGACGAGGAGCAGAATCCTTACATTAGTCTATTCCGTGAGAAGAGCCTGCCGTCGATTCTTGGTGACCAACCGGACCTAGTCGGCGTGTCCATTACGGCCACGTCTCAAATCGTGCCAGGTCTGACTCTTTGTCGTCTGATCAAAGAGGCCAATCCTGATATTCACCTGACAATCGGAGGCAGCATCTTTACGCGCCTGGTCGATAACCTGCGGCGGTGTCCCGGGCTTTTCGATCTCACTGACGACTTCGTGGTGTTTGAAGGTGAGACGGCCCTCCTTGAATTGATCAATCAGATGCAGGGGAAGCGGGACTTCAGCAAGGTGCCTAATCTGATTTACCGGCAGAACGGCAAGATCACGGTCAACCAGCCTTTCTATTCGGAAAACATCAACCAGTTGCCGGCTCCCAACTACGACGGGTTCCCTCTCGGCCGCTATCTGTCTCCGGAACCGGTGCTTCCGGTCCAGTTTTCCCGCGGATGCTACTACAAGGATTGTTCGTTCTGCGCACTGACTCTGGATCATCAGAACTTCAGACAGAAGGATCCGGGGAAAACGGTTGACGAATTGGACTGGCTCAAACAGCGGTACGGCACCGGCTTTTTCTTCTTCACGGACGAGTGCTTTGCGCTGTCGCCCACCAAGCGGCTGTGCCAGCAGATGATCGACCGGAATCTCAACGTCCGGTGGACCTGTGAGATGAGATTCGAAAAGAATCTCACGCGCGATCTTCTCGCACTGATGCGGGACGCCGGTTGCTTGAAAATCGTGTTCGGACTCGAATCCTTCAATCAACGGGTCATGGACTTCATGAAGAAAGGAATCAAGCAGGAGAGCGTCCGGCGCATTACCGACGACTGCGTGGATTTGGGCATCGCCGTCCACTGCTATATCATCGTCGGGTTCCCGACCGAGCGCGAAGAAGAGGCACTCGAAACGATGAATTTCATCGTGGAGAACAAAAAACTGCACAGTTCGTTCGGCTTCTCCTGCCAGCCGTGCCTGTTCGATTTGGAGAAGGAAGCGCCGATCATGAGCGATCCGGGCGGTTACGGGATCAGACGAATCATGCGCCCGGCTGCCGAAGATTTGAGCTTGGGATTTTTCTATGAAGTTCAGGAAGGCATGACGCCGGACCAGGCGGAGCGAGTGTATCAATACGTCTACGAAAAAATCAGCGAGGTGGTGTGCGAGTTGCCGTTCAACTATTCGATGGCCGACGGGCTGCTCTACATCGCCCGTGCGAAGGCCCAGGCAGACCGGGTTCCTCAGCCGGCTGGTTCTTGAGCCGGGGACGCGGTAATTGACGCTATTTTTCTCGTCCAGCTATAATCGGCTCTGCTCACGACGGGACGATCGGTAAATCGATAGGGTCTTTTGGTTTTAGTTATGATCGGAGAAACGGCTGTTGAGAAGAGCGGACGGGTTGACGGGCAGGGGCTGCTCTTCGAATACACGATCAAGTTGGCACTGTTAGCCGGTTTCCTCGAGCTGGTGTTGTATCGTCTAGTATCTCGCCTCGGCATGCACTTGAGCAAGGTGTTCGATAAGCACGAGTCGGTTCGCCTCGCTTTCAAAGCCCTTTCCTCGATCGGATTCGCCCTGCTGAACGTGGTGTCGCTCCTCGTGTTTCTCGCCCTCCTGATTCTGTTGCTGAACAAAATCACCACAAGGCGCTGGGTTGCTGGGATCGATAAGTTCGCTGTCCCGACGGTCGCGTTCGTACTGCTCTTGACGATCGGATTTCTCATCGTGCCGCCAGCGATGCTCGGTTCGGTGCTGTACAACCTGGTCGCGTTCGCGGTGCTCGCGCTGTTGATGGTGGAGTACCTTTCTTCACGTCAGTCTCTGTCCCAGCGCGTATTCGGCCTCTGTTTCTTCCTCGGGATCTCCGGTTGGTTCTATTACCAGACCCTCTCGACCGGCTTCGGCATGCTCGGCATTCTGACACCGCCGCCAGTCGTTCACGAGATCAGCCGGGCTGGTGAGGCGTTCATGGTGTTGGCCAGCATTCTTGCATTGTGGGCCTATGGTGGCGGCGTGTCGTTCCGTACGAAGAATTACCGTTTGCGTCGGCGCGCGCTATGGTTCTGGGGCACCGCTTGTACGGTCTTTGCCGCGCTGCTATTTATGGATTATGCGCTCAGTCTGTATAGGCCGGCGATGGCGGAAAATGTGAGGCGGGCCGGTGAGGGCATCAGTTGGATTTTCCAGATGGGCATGGGCTATACGTTCTATCTGCCTTTCGCTTTCTACGTGGCCGGCCTGCTGTGTTGGTCATACACTGTCATCAAATTGCTTTCAATGGGCCGTATGGCTGGCTATGGGCTTGGACTCTTATTCATCGCCGGCTACGCGCTGCAGCTTTCGCACTTGACCCTGATGGTGATCTTGGGCCTGATGCTCCTCAATCTGGACAAACGACGGGCCGTCACGGTGACTCAAAATCCCGCAAACGAGTCTCAGCTGGTCGCCACGCCACCTTCGCTTGTTGGCGAGCGGACTTAACATATAAAAAGCCTGGTGAAGACTTATGGATGAACAGAAAACAACACCTTCCCCGGATCCGGGAGGAGCGGCAGTCGAACAGACGGAGCAGCCGCTGACGCCCGAGGAAGAAATCGCGGAACTGGAGAAGCTGTTGGCGGCTGAGCCTGACGACTTCCAAGCTCGCTGCCGACTGGGAGAGTTGTATTTCAGCAAGGGTCGGTTGGACGATGCGCTCGCCGAAGTGAAAAAATCCATCGAGATGGCTGAAGGGCTGCGGACCGAGATGAACCGATCGCTGGCCATGTATTACTCCAATCTCGGAACAATCTACGCCACCAAAGGCATGATGGAAGAAGCCGAAACACAATTCAAGCACGCGCTCGAGATTCATGGCAGCGATGTGCTCGCCCTTTTCAATCTCGGCCGCGTTCACGCCGAAAAACGGCAATACATGGAGGCCAAGAAGTACTTCGAGAAGCTGGTGGAAATCACACCCGAAGATCCGATCGCGTGGTACAACCTGGCGGGAGTCTATGTGGAACTTGATAACCCCCAGGTCTCGGATTACAACACAATGGATATGGCGATGCAGTGCTATCTTCGCGTATTGGAACTCGACCCGAAGCATCTCGAATCAAGCTTCAAGCTCATGGAGATCGCACTGAATCACAAAAAAACCGACCTGGCGATCAAGGTCATGGAAAGCGCGGTCGAACACAACCCAGATGAGCCGCTCGCGTATTACAACCTGATCAGCGTCTACGACAAGTGTAAAATGTTCGAACAGGCGGAGCAGGCCAGGCAGCGGTTGAAGGAACGGTTTGCAAAGCGGTCGAAAGACACGGCGGCAATCTGATTTAATCCCCACGAAGGAGAAGCACAATGTTTGGAAGTATCGGATTCACGGAGCTGATTCTGATTCTGTTCATCGTGTTGATCATTTTCGGAGCAGGGAAATTGCCCCAACTCGGCGAGGGACTCGGCAAGGCGATCAAGGGATTCAAGAAATCCGTTCATGAGGCAGACCAAATCGAAGCCGAAGTGCAGGCCCAGGCCCAAGCCCAGGCACAGGTTCAGCAGGTTTCCGCTCCACAGTCCCAACCAGCTCCGCTGCCGGCCCAACCCGCTGTCGCTGCTCCAGTGGCCGAACAGCCTGCGGCGACCCTCACGCCACCGTCTCATGCGTAGGAAGTTGGGACAACGGTGCCGGGAAGGCGCTCAGGCGAGGGCGTGCAATGGAAACTGACGTTCAACAATTGGCCGTCGGGTATATCGAAACGTTTGCCGGAAACGGCAAGGCGCGCAGTACCGGCGACGGCAAGAAGGCCGTGAAGGCCGGGATTCCTCTTCCTCATCATGCCGCGTTGGATCGAGAAGAGAAGTGGCTGTACTTTGCCGAATCCGGTTCGGATCGGGTTCGGCGCATCAATTTGCTCGAGGGTACGGTACATAACTATGCCGGGATCGGCGAAACCTGTTACAGCGGCGATTCCGGCCCCTGTGGCGAAGCCGGTCTCTATCTGCCGCTCGATGTGGCGTTTGATTCCCGGAACGATCTGTACATCTGCGATTCCGGCAGCAACCGGATTCGAAAAGTTGACCATGAAACCGGAATCATCACAACCGTGGTCGGAACCGGGCAGCATGGATTCAATGGAGACGGTCCGGCTTTGGAGGTCAATCTGACATGGCCTGCCGCCATCGCGTTTGATGCGGACGATGTGATGTACATCGCGGATACGCAGGCTCACCGTATCCGTCGGTACGATCCCCGGACTGGAATGGTGACGACTGTTGCCGGCACCTGGTCGGCCGAAGACGACGCTCGGGAGCAACCGCTTGTTGCCAGGAACTTGGTCGTCCTTTCCGGCGATGCGATCGGGATTGATTTTAGCGACGATCATGGTTGGCTGATGCCGGTCTGCTCGGACGGCCTGGATCTCTCGCCCTATCTGGATGACGGGAAGTCGGCCTTGGAAGCAAAGTTGTACGATATTGTCGGAATCGCTGTGGATCATGAAGGGCATCTCTATATAGTGGATAAGGGTAGCAACCGGGTGCGCAAGATCGACCGATATACGGGCGTCATCTCGACAGTTGCCGGAGTGTGCCGCTACGGATTCGATGGGGACGGCAAACCGGCGAACAGATCCATGTTGCACGCGCCAGAAGCGATAGTGTTCGATCCATGGGGCAATATGTACATTTCCGACACGATGAACCATCGCGTCCGAAGAGTGGATGTCAAGACCGGGGTCCTGACCACGGTCGCGGGTAACGGCGACAGTGGCTATGAAGACAAGAACATGGGCGGATGCGGTGCCGCTCGATTCGTGGCGAAAGAAGCGGCGGGCGCGCTCAAGCACGGGGATGGGCTGCCGGCGATTGAGGCCGTCGTCAACTCTCCCGTCGGCTTGGCGCTCGATTCCCAGGGGTACTTGTATATCTGTGAGCGGGGGGAGAATAAGATCCGCCGTACACGATTGTGGTAGAGGCGAATCTTGTCTCCCTACACTCAGTTGTCCATTGACGGTTGTCGAGACTGCACGATGGCTCGAATGACCCGGTTGTGGACCACCCATCCTTTCGGGTTGGGTCTGCTGTGCCTCATCCTGGTGAGTGCGTTTGTGCTTGGAGGGCTCGGCATTCCGGTCGTGAGTTCCGAGGGGATGATCATCCGTTCCCATTTGATTGAGGGTGAGATTCCCATCGCCCCGGAGGATCCGGCGTGGAACAAGATTCCGCCGATGACGCTGCCGCTCAGCGGCCAGATCATCACGCGGCCGGTGTGGCCCGAGCCGACCGCGAGAGCGTTGGTCGTGCGTTCCGTGCATAATGGAAAAGATATCGCCTTTCTGTTGGAGTGGCAGGACAACACCAAGAACGACCGACTGACGCCGGGCACGTTCCGTGACGGAGTCGCAGTAGGGTTGCCGCTCGGAGACGCCCCGGCCTTTTTCTGCATGGGCCAATTGGATCATTACATCAACATCTGGCATTGGAAAGCCGATTGGCAGAGCGACATCGATCGTCGAGCTGCCCGGGCTGCGGAGAAGCAAAGCGGCGAAGTGCGACGCTTTGAAGTGATCCCGAGACGGGTTTCTTCGGTGGAAGACTTGATCGGCGGCGGATTCAGTACATTGACGACCAAAGAGAAGCAGGGGCGGGTCCAAGGCAAGGCGACGTGGAAAGACGGCATATGGCATGTCGTGATCAGACGCCCTCTTTCGAGCGAAGAGCAGGAAAACGAAGCCAAACTGATTCCGGGCCGGATGCAAGCCATCGCGTTCGCGGTTTGGAACGGGGAGAACAAGGAGCGGAACGGACAGAAGGCGGTGGCGCCCTGGTTTCAGTTGGCAATTGATCCGGTGAAGCTTTAGCTGTCCTTGGATTGGTCCTCGATCGGCGAGGACCGACGAACGGATTCGCTGTCACGTTTCGGGAATCGAGCATAAGCATTGGAGTGGAAGACTTGGAGGTTGGCGGGACCACCAATCGGTCGGCTGGACAAAAAGCCCTCCTCCGCGGCAGGGCTTTTTTTATGTTCGTCTGCCTGGTCGCGTTTTGGTTCAGCGACAGCTTCTTTCCGCCGCTGGTCAAGGCCGCGACCAACGGAGAGATGACCGAGGAAGAAGCGCTCAAGATCGGAGAGGAATTCGGTATCGTGGTCGGGCCGGTCGATGAAGAGATCCAAAAAGAATTGAAGCTGCAGAGACCGGAAGGAGTGGTGGTCTTCGAAGTGATCGGCGGAACTCCTGCTGATCTTGCCGGCATCAAGGTTCGGGCGGTCATCAAAGAAATCGACAAGGTGGAAGTTCGGACCTTGAAGGATTTCGGCCTTGCCCTCAAGCGCGCCATTCCTACCTGTAACTTCACGGTTGGCACCTACGAGCCGGCCGACCCCGATAATCAAGGCGTCGGGGGCATTCTCAATTTTCATTTTGTCGGATGCAAGCGAGATTGAAGCCGGTCAACGGCCGGCGGTCGGAGAGCGCGATATGAGATTCATGAACAAGCTGGCGGTTGGCATGCTGCTAGCGCTTGTCGTCGGTGTGAATGCCTTCCATCACGGAAGGGCCGTGGCGCAGAAAGCCGACGGACAGGCTCCCGAGACGCCCAGCGACTGGGTGGCCGAGATCGAGAAAATTTTCATCCGTTCGGAAGATTGCAAGCAGTGCCATGACCGGCATTTCGAGGAATGGAAAGGCATGCGCGAACAGACGCCCGATCTGAAAACGTTCGGGCGGGTCGATGCGGCGCTGTTGCACGGCACATCTTTTGAGTCGCCGGTATTCAGAACGGTGCTGGGTCTATGGATGCAGACCAACCCGACGGCCGAGGAGCGTGCCCGGTGTCTGTCTTGTCACGCGCCTGCGGTGACAGTGTTCCCGCAGCATGCCGACAAGATCGTCAACCAGATTCTGTCGGGAAAAGTGGAAGTGGAAGGGATCGGATGCGCCTCCTGTCATCTGATCAATTCAATGGAGAAAAACCCGGGCTCCCCGCCGACATTCAAGGTTCAGCCGGGAAAGGTGCTCTACGGACCGTACGCGGATCCGGAGGAGAACCTGGTCCATCCGGCCAGTCAATCCGATCTCTACAGAGGGGCCAATTACTGCGCCGCCTGTCATTTCGACAAAGTCAAAGATGTGACCCGGCGCGATCTTCCTGGGGAGATTCTTCAGGGAACTATCTGCCAGGATTGTCACATGGAACCGTCCACCGGCAGCTCGACATCCAAGCGTGGCGCCATGACACGGGCCATCGGCCGCCACTGGTTCAGAGGCGTGGTGATTCCAGGCATCCTGCTCAAGAACCGGAACTTGCAGGCCGAATGGATGCCGCGGGTGGATATCGAAGCCACCAAGTCCGCAACGGCCGTGGAAGGAACGGTCCTGGTGAGGGTCGGGAGCCTGCCGCATAGTTTTCCCGACGGAGACCCGGTTCTGAAGCAATTCTTCGTGACGATCACCGTCAAGGATCCGAAAGGATTGGTGCTGGCCGAGGAAGTCAAGAAATTCGGATTGCCCTATGAGCAGATCCTGCGCGGGCCGATTCCCGATCCTTTCGTCAAGGGAGGCACGACCCGGCGGGTGCCGTTTTCATTGACGATCCCGAGCGGTGCAACGCCGGCCAGCGTGGAAGCAGTGTTGACCTACGCGCTGATTCCC
>JBBIOW010000038.1:19353-19950 GCA_037443165.1 Nitrospiraceae bacterium
ATCGAGGAATACTCGCAGCCCCGCGTGCTGACGTTCCGGACGAAATCGCTCTAGTTTGCGTCGCATCCGACAAAGCTAGGAGAAAGTTCCACAAGCGCTCTGCCGAAGAAGGGGGATCAACGGTGATTCCGAGTAGGAGTGTAGTGCGACTGGGCGTTGCTGGCGCGGCGTTAGTGGGCGCTATGGTGGTCGTCAACTCGGCCGATCTTGGCGTCGCGCAGGATTCCGTCAAGTCGCAGGCGGCCATCGAGAAGGTGTTCCCCAATTCCAATAAGTGCAAACGCTGTCACGAACGAGTCTTTGAAGAATGGGAGACGTCACCCCTCTCGCGGTCCATCCATTCTCCGGCCTTCAGGGCGGCACTGGACGAGTATCTGGCGTTCTCCGGAGGCAAAGACAAAGCGCTGTGCTTGCGTTGCCATGCCCCGCACGTACGGGAGTTTGCGGATTCGGCGCAGATGTTCATCGCGCAGGTGCAATCCGGCGATCCGACGATCGACGGAGTGGGCTGCGCTCAATGCCACCTGATCAAACAGGTCGATCGAAGCAACCCTCTGCCATTCCCCAAGTACGAACCAGGAAAAACGCTCTATGGTC
>JBBIOW010000039.1:0-4633 GCA_037443165.1 Nitrospiraceae bacterium
AGCACGCCCTTCGGCCAGTGCCTTCAACGCCAGCACCGGCCGGACGAGCCGGCGGTGAACGATCACACCGAGTCCCACGCCCCCTCCCGCGACTAACAGCGCGACCCACAGGCCAAGACCGGCCAGGATCGTAGGCCACCCGACACTGCCCGCCGGTTGGTAGACTTCGACCTGCCAGCCGATCCCCCGCCACTCCGCGAGACCGGTCGACCGCACCACGGCCACCGGCGACCGCGCTTCCGCCGTCGAACCCGGCCACGGACCGGTCCGTAGCACGGCATCGCCGCCCGCTGATTTGACCAACAGCGGTAGCCCGGTGGCCTCTCCAGTACCTCCCACCTTCGCCAGCATGGATTCGAGCGCGGCCAGCGAGACGCGGGTGGACCACACCCCGTTGACCCGCCCGTCCTTCCCGCGAATCGCCGCGGAGAAACTCAGGACCCGCTGGCCCCCCGGCAGAATCGCCTCGACGAGCGGGTCGTCATGGACATCGTCGATCACCACCGTGCCCGCCGCCTTGAGCGCCCGCTCGAACCATGGCTCACCGGCCACGGACCGCCCGATCAGCCGCTCGGTGGAGATCGAGCCTCCCCCGGCATCCACGCGATTGGTGGCGATGATCCGGCCGGTCCGATCGACGGCGAACGCCAGGACGTAGTAGGGCGCATACCCCGTGACCAGTCGATCGGCTACCTCGGCGATCCTCTCCTGATCGAGCGCGCGAACGACCGGCAACCCGGAGAACGCCCCCGTGTCGCGATCGCGCTCGTAGAGCACGCGATCCAGACTCTCCATGGCCAGCCGCGCGATGGTCTGTGCGCCGCGCCCGCGGGTGTCGATCAAATCTCGGAGGAGCGCCGTGAACAACCATCCGCCCACAAGCAGCGAAGGCAACGCGGCCAGCAGCACCCAGGCCGCGAGCCGAGCCGTGAGTGTTTTCGAGAAAATCATCGTCCGAGCCAAACCAGCGAAGGCACGACATTCTAGCCGAGTGCCCTCATCTCCGCTGTGATCGCGATCACGAAGCCGTCCGTTGGCTGTCCGTAAGGGACCGGAGAACCTCCTCGCCACTCTGCGTTCAAGTTTCTTCGCCTTCCGGCCGATAAGCGTGGTAGACGAAGCGACAGGGTCGAAGGCGATCGACTCGCCTTGGCGGGCAGCATATCGGAGCAGTCAGCCGAAGGCGCAACCGAATCCTTCCGTCACGAGGGAGGGAGCGGTTGCGCCTTCTCTTTTTGAACATCGCCCTCACCTACACTTTCCCCATACCCGATACTCTCTCACGAGCAACGGGTTTCCGGGGGAAGGGGACCGAAACCACGAGTGCCTTCTCCGGGTACTCATGGCCCTTCACGATGTGATGGGTGACGAAGAGGGGTGCGGCGTCCTCCCCTCTTGTATATGGAGGGCTATTTGATGAATCCTCGTGATCGAATGCATTCGGGGCGTGCCAGATCGACGCCCGCTGGGTCCAGAGAGGCCGTGAGGGAGCACGGGTCGGCACGTCCCTCCACTCAAACCCGAACAGTGGCCTGGGCCGCACGAATCCGCATCCGGCAAGACCGGGTTACCACAGGAGGATCGTCCCGTATGAATCAGACCGACGTGTTTGTGGGCATTGACGTGGCCAACACGCGCCTTGCTGTGGCCCTCCATCAGTCCGGCGAGACCTGGACGGTGCCCAACGATGAGGCGGGCATCGCCACGCTGGTCGCGCCGCTGCAACAGCGGCGGGTCGCCCGCATTGTGCTCGAGGCGACCGGAGGCTTGGAACTGCCCCGGCTGAGCGCGTTGGGAGCGGCGGCGCTGCCGGCTGTCGCGGTGAATTCCCGCCAAGTGCGGGCCTTTGCCAAGGCCCTCGGCCGGTTGGCCAAAACCGATCGGCTTGATGCCCACGTCTTGGCCCTGTTCGCCGCGCGGGTGCGCCCGGCCCTGCGCCCGCTGCCGGATCAGGCGACCCAGGCGTTAAGTGCCTGGGGGCCCGTCGGCGCCAATTGGTCGAGAGGCTCACGGCCGAAAAGAATCGGCAGGGGCAGGCGTCCCCCACCATCCAAGCCGACAGTGCGACGCACATCGCCTGGTTGGAGGCCCGGCTGGAGCGGTTGGATCAGGACTTGGGCCGCACCTCAAACAGAGCCCCCTGTGGCGCGCCCAGGATGATTTGCTGCAAAGCGTGCCGGGGGTGGGGCCCGTGTTGAGCCGGACCTTGCTGGCAGACCTGCAGGAGTTGGGCACGCTGGATCGCACGCCGATCGCGGCGTTGGTTGGGGTCGCCCCGCTGAACCGAGACAGTGGGACCCTGCGTGGCACCCGCACCTGCTGGGGAGGGCGCGCTGCCGTCCTGGCCGTGCTCGACATGGCCACGGTGGCCGCCACACGGTGCAACCCGGTCATGCAGACCTTCTATCGGCGCTTGTGCGCAGCCGGCAAAGCCCAAAAGGTCGCCCTCACGGCGTGCATGCGCAAACGGCTGACGATCCTCAATGCGATGCTGAAGCACAAGACCCGCTGGCACACCCCCGCAACGAGCCACAGAGGGGGATACCAAGACTTGCGTGTCTCGGAGATCGCCGCTCCTGAGCTAAATGTGTGCGTCGTGATCGCGCGAGGTCATACACAATTTCTCATGACACGTTGACATTCAACACAGTTGCTCCTTCGATGGGAGAGAGCAAGGGTGAGGGTGACGGGCGTCAGCCGGAGATCAGAGAAGATCGATGCCCCTACAAGAGCCTGCTGAGCCGTTTTTTTTTGATATGATGACGTAATACGTCGATGTTCTAACGGCCATCACACCTGGCATTGACTTACGATGACACATCCTCGACCACGCACACAGGCTCAGCCCCTCGCGGCACTCTGCACCCAGTGCATCGCACGATCGTCGTGTCTCGTGCCGGCGGTTCTGGGACGCACGCCGGAGCGGAAGCGAGACGAGTTCCTCCGTTCTCTCGCTGTACGCCGCTATCGGGCTGGCGCCGCCGTTATCCGGCAAGGAGACAACCGGACCGCTCTTCCCCTGGTCTGCCGCGGACTGGTTGTCTCCAGCATCCTGACCGAAGCCGGACAAGACCTCACCCACCACGTCGGCGGTCCGGGCACGTTGATCGGGTTGACGGATTGGCTCCTCCAGCAGCCGCGGTATTCACTCTCGGCGACCGCCCTGGTGGAGACGACCGTCGCCGTTCTCCAGCCGGACGACTTGCTGAAGACAGTCGAGGCCGAGCCGGAGCTGGTCGGCCTGCTGCTCAAGCAACTCGGCTCCCAAGTTCGCGCGAGCGAACACCGGTTCGCCGCGTCGCTGACTCGTGATGCGGATCGCCGGATTCTCCATGATCTCCTAAACCTCGCCCGTCAACTCGAACACACCGACCATGGCCGCTGCTCTCTTCCGGCCGAGGTGACACCCACGCGTCTCGCCCACCTCACCGGATTGGCCAGGGAAACGGTCAGCCGTTGCCTGCGGAAGCTGGCAAGGACCGGCTTGATCGCGTTGGACGATCGAGGCATCGCCATCCCCTGCATGAGGCGAGTTGAGCACTTCCTCCGCGGGGGTCCGTCTCGCTGAGACCTTCCGCGCAGCTGAAAAAGGGGTCGGGAGTCTTTTTCCGAACGCTTCTCCGCTTGCATCCTGCCTGATAACGGCACCCAAGTCTGCGCGGAAAAGACTCCCGACCCCTTTTCCAGCCGTGAAAGCTAGGCGCGGCAGGGAACTTCAACTTCTACAGCACGGGGCGTTGGGCGGCTCCCCGAGGGAAAGATCGGATAGCGGGTCGGGTAGGTTTCGTCCAGCACCAATTGCTTCAAGAGTTTCGTGCGCCAGTTGAGCAGCAACGGCCCGCGGAGATTGGCGGTGATGGTCGCCGGGTCGTCGGACGGGATCGTCAAGATCGTCATCATCGCGAGATCGTTCGCCTCTCGGGCTTTGATTTCGGCCATCGCCGCCTCGGGCACCTCGGCCCGGTAGTCCGGCTTGAACACCGTGGGGTCCATCAGGACAAACGCCAGGCTCCCTTCCTCCAGGCACTGGAGCCACTTGAATGGCACCTCCGTGTCATGGTCCAACAGCACGTACCGCGTCCACTCCGGAAATCCCAGGATGCCGGAGGGGCATGTCCAGACCGCGTCGTCGGGAACATCGAGCAGACCGAAGCGAGTCGAGGTGACTTTCATGGATGGCGCTCACCGACGTGGACGGCCGAACGCGGACAGGAGCCGCTTCACGGTTTCTGCGGGAACGGACCGCGCCGCTGCTGCCAATTTGTTCTCGTCCTGAATTCTGGCATACAGTTCTTCGCGATGGACCGCCAGGCGCGACGGCGCTTCGATCCCCAACCGCACCTGACCGCCCTTGACGCCGAGCACGACGATCCGGACATCCGTCCCCACGGTGATCCCTTCGCCCCGTTTTCTCGTCAACACCAACACGACTCGTCCCGTTACCGCAAGAACTTGAGCAACGTGTTGTCGAAAATCGTCGTCAAGGTCCGACCTGCCGCCTCGAGGGCATACTGCTGCAACGTCAGAGCCGAGATCGCCTTGACGAGATCCACGTCCTCGGTTTGCGAGAGCGTCTCGGTGACGAAGCCTTTGGTCTCCTCGAGACGAGCCGCCGTCGTCTCCAGACGATTGG
>JBBIOW010000039.1:4643-15837 GCA_037443165.1 Nitrospiraceae bacterium
CCAAGGCCCCGGCTTCCCCTTGGACGGAGGCGATCTGCCCCAACGCGTCGTCGATTTGGGCCAGCGCTTCAGACATGCCTTCTCGATAGTTTCCAGTCAGGGCGCCATACAGTCGGCCGATCGCGGCGAACAGATCCACCGTCGGGCCGGAGAACGTCCGACTGCCCGGCACGTTGCTTTGCAACGTTTGTTCGTTCCCAATCTCGATCCGCTGGATGTCCGCATTGCCTTGATACTGGACCCTGCTCACGATACTGAACCGGTCACCGGCCGCCGGGCCTGAGGGACCATTGGCGATGGCAACCCGGAGCCCATCGAAGCTCACCTCGCTGCCTGAGGCGTACACCTGATTCGTCGCCACCGCCCGGGCGCGCAGCGCAACCGCGAAGCGGTCGCCGCTCTGCGGCGGTCCCTCGAGACCGTCGCTCAGGACAACCCGGAGGCCGTCGAAGTCGATCGCGGCTCCGGAGACATAGCTGTTGGCTGACGACACGGTCGCTCCCGTCGTGACATTGACGATGTCGAACTGGTTGGCCGAGGTGAAGCGGATCTCGTAGGCGTCCAGCGTCACGGCGGTCGGATCGACGACGCCGGCGTCGGTCACCCCAGCCCCTCCTGCATTGCCCGCGTCGGCGGTGACCTGCACCGGCACGGTCACGCTGTAGACATCGAACGCGGTGGCGGAGCGGAACCGGATCACGTAATCGTCGAACGTGGCGCGACTCGGATCCGCCACGCGGCCCTGAGAGATGACGGCTTGGCCCGTATTCGTGCCAGCCGCGCTCGCCGTCGCAGTGAGCGCAAAGGGGGCGGCGCCGTCCGTGGTACTCCCTCCGTTGAATCCCAACGCGGCGAGCCCGCTCCCCGCCACGACGCGGACGGTCGATGGCTCCCCATACCCGTTGGAGGCGACCACCAGCCGACCGGCGTCGAAGGTCACGGTCACGCTCTTGCCCGCCGCCGCCAGCGCAGGATCGGCATTGATGCGGCTTTGCACACGGGCCGCCAGTTCCGCACCGGTGAACATTTCCACGCCGGTCGTCAAGTCGATCATCCCCGACGCGACCCCGTCCACGATGACCTGGAGGGTGTCGTTCGTGCCATTGCTCAGCGTGACCGGCACCGCGAGTGCGACGCCGGTGGCCCGTCCGTGCACGCCAGTGCCTGCGAAGATCGCGTCGCCTTGCAGTTCCGTGTTGGCGATTTGTTGTAACTCGAAGAGCCATTGGCGGATTTCCCGCGCTCCGGCGGCCCGCTCGGGGATTCCGTTGGTATCGCTCCGCAACCGGACCGCCAGTTCCTTCGCCCGCGCGAGGACATTCGTCGCACTGCTCAACGCTTTGTCGGTCAGGTCGAGCCTGGTTGTGGCAAGCTGGATGTTTCTCAGCCGTTGCTCGATTCGCGCGAGGGTCGTCTTGTCCAGAACCACCGCGTTGAAGGCACCAGGATCATCGGCGGGTCGTAAGACGCGCTTACCCGTCGAAATCTGCTCCTGGGTCTTCAGGAGCCGGGCCTGGGCCCGCTGGAGATTGCTCGTCAGCAGTGAAAAGATCTGGGTTTCCGTGACGCGCATGGCTTACCGTTTGAGCCCCAACAGCGTTTGCAGCATTTCATCCGCGACCACGATCATCTTCGCGGCGGCGTCGAACGCCCGCTGATATTTCATCATGGCCACGAGTTCCTCATCGATGGACACGCCGGAGACCTGCGCCCGGAATGCCTGGAGTTGCTCGTGCACGAATTCGCGGGCCTGGAGCTCCCGGTCCGTCGCCTGGGCGGTCACGCCGAGGTCAGCGACGGCCCGCCGGTACGCTTCATGAAACGCCACCCCGTCCAGCGCAGCCAACGGCTTCTCCTGCAAGGCCGCAAGCACCAGCAGGTTGTCGTTGTTCCCGGGAAGCCCGGCTAATGTCGCCGAGGCGGCGACCTGCCGGCCGTCGGTCAGCGCGACGGCGATCTGCTTGGCCGCGTCCGCGCGCGAATTGAACGTGAAGACGTCGCCGGTCGCGGGTGTTCCGCTCACGGTGACGGCGATCCCGTCGACGATGAAGGTCTTCGGTCCGCTATAGGTCCCCGACGCGGCCGTGCTGGTTCCGTTGAGCAGACCGAGCGTCGAGCGCCCCGTGCCGCCCGTGACGTTCACCGCGGAGTCCGATGCGGTCGAGTTGGAGGTGAGGATGAACCGGCTGGTCGTCGGATCATAGGTGACGGTGACGCTCTTGCCCGCTCCCGCTAGGGTCGCATCCGCGTTGATCTTGCTCTCGAGCTCTTGAGCCATCTCGGCTCCGCTGGCGTAGTCCCGTCCGCTCAACATGATGGTTCCCGAGGCGACCCCGTCCACCGTCACGGTCAAGGTATCGTTCGTGCCCGTGACGATCGCGATCGGCGTGTCCGCCGTCGGGGGCGGAAGGATCGTGCCGGTGTAGTTGCCTCGGGCGAAGGCCCCGGTGCTCGCGTCGACGAGGCTGTAGCTGGTGGGCGAGGAGAACCGGATTTCATAATCGTGGAACGACAGGAGGCGATTGGCGGCAATGGTTCCGCTGCCGATAGACCCGGTCCCAGTGTTCGCGGCGGCGCCGGCCGTCGTCACGGAGAGGGGGACAAAGAAGTCCAATCCAGTCGAACCGTCCAGACCGTAGCCGAGACGATGGATCTGGTTTATTTCGTTGGTCAGCGCCGCCGCCAGGGTATCCAGGCGGCGTTCGAGGTCCGGGATGACCGTGTCTCGCACATAGAGCAAGCCGGCGAGCGTTCCGTCGGCGATCCGCGACGTGATGACGGCGGCCTTCGTCCCATCGAGGAGATAGCCCACGTCAACCATCCCGTTGTTGTCAAGGTTCTCGACGGCCGTGAGGCGGCGCGTCGTGGTGTCCTCCACCAACGACAGCCCCTGACCGACGAAGACCGACACGGCGCCGGTCGAGGCTTCGAATGTCGAAATCTCGATCCGGCTCGCGAGATCGGCGAGGAGCCGGTCCCGTTGGTCACGCAGATCGTTGGCGTGTTGGCCTGTGACCTCAGCAGCGACGATCCGGCCGTTCACCTCCGCGATCTGCGAGGCCAGGCTGTTGATCTCCCCGATCGTCTGCTTGATCTGGGCGTTCAGCGCCACGCGCGTCTGGGCCAGCGACGAGGCCGTCTCCCTGAGACCTCCGGCGAGGACGCTCGCTTTGGCCAACAGGACGGACCGCGGGGTCGCCTGGCTCGGCGCGGTCGCGACATCCGCGAGCGCCTTGAAAAAGTCGTCCAACAGTGCCGAGAGGCCCTGATTGGTGGCATCCCCAAAGAGGCTTTGGAGTCGGGACAGTTCGTCGCGCATCACCGTCAGCCGGCCGGAGCGTTCGGAGGAATCCACGAGCGCGCGGTCGATGAACGTATCGACCGCCCGGCGAATCTCCGTGACCCGCACGCCCGTTCCGATCTGTCCGGGCCTGCCATTCACCGGTTGGTTCTCGCTCAGCAGGACTTCCTGCCTCGAATAGCCCGGCGTGTTGACGTTGGCGACATTGTGTCCGGTCACCGTGAGTCCCTGCTGCGCGACGCTCAGCGCGCTCTTCGCGATGTCGAACAGGCCCATGATCCCCATCATCAGCCTCTCTGCGCCACCATCATCGCGGCGACCGCTCGAGCTCGCCCCGTCGCCGAGTACATGCCATCGCCTGCCCACAGGTCCTCGCACACGCGCAGGGCGCCCTGCAACACGTGTTGGAACTGGGCGATCATCATCGCATTGAGCGCGATCTCGTCGCGGAGTCGACGAATCTTCGACGCCACCCGCTCATGGCGCCGATCGAGCCGTTGTCCCTCGGCTGGATTCACCCGCGCGCACACGACCGACAGGCTGATCGTGTGGCGATCGAGATGCCACTCCTCGGCCAGACGGTCCATGATCGCCACCCGCTCTTCTTCCAGGGAACGCAGGGTCCGAAGCACTGCCGTTCGGGTCTCGTTGATCGCGGCAAACCGGTCGATCGCGAGCGAGCGGATGGCTTCCCGCTCCTCCCGGATGGTCGTCTCCAGGAGATCGCATTGGGCTTCTTCGCGGCTGAGAAGGTCTGAGAGAGGGACGATGGTCGAGGGTGTCTCGCGCATGCTCGTTCCTGCAAGAGAGACCGGCGGGGCCGGTCAGCGTCCGGCTCGACCTGCCCGCTCGGCCCCGTCTCGCGCAAGATGACGCGGATCAGAGCACGGCGTCGGTGAGCACGTCCCGGATGATTTTGTCGGCGACTCGGTCGCTTGCGACGGTGTAGCGGCCGGACTCGATCGCCTGTCGGATCGCTTCAATGCGTTCGGCTCTGCCCGGATCAGGCTGATCCGCCAACGCCCTCATGCGTTGGAGCTCCTTGGCCCGCTCGGAAATCTCGACCTGATCCCCGCGCGCCGGAGTGTCGGCCGACCGCCGGGAGTTCACCCGTTCCGTCTCGGTGATCCCGAGTAACGCTGAGGCCAGCTCAGCTGCCCGACCGTTGTCTGAAATCCGCATCGCTCACCCCCCTGTGCTCAGACTCCTTGAGACGAGCCTCCTGCGGCAGACCGTCCGCTGCCGCTCAAGGATTCACACGCCCAGTCTGTATATCGGTCGCAGGGGCTTCGAACTTGAGCGATTTTTTCTCGAACGATTCCAATGCATTGCGAGCATAATGCGTTTCGATCAGGCGAGCCAACCCCAGACCGCCGGCTTGAGCGGCCAGTCGTCCGAGTTCCAGGTCGTAGAAGGAATAGAACAGCCGGCCGGCTTTGTTCTCGAATAAGCCGGTCGGAACCGTCTCGCGCATCACCTTCAGCATCTGCGCGATGAAGTATGCTTCGAATTCCTGCGCCGCCTCGCGCAGGTCGTGCGGCGCGAGCCGGTTCCGCGCCAGGAGGTGGCTCGCGTGGTCTTCCGCGCGGCTCACCCCCAGCTCAGCCCACTCCCAACTTCTGTCCCGCAGCATGACCCCTTCCATGCACGAACCTCCGGTCGACAAGGGACCGCGCGTCCCTGCGCCCCGCGCGACGGTCATATGATCTCCAGATTCGCCTGCAACGCGCCAGCCGCTTTCAGCGCCGACAGAATCGCCACCAGGTCGCGGGGCGTCACCCCCACGGCGTTGAGGGCCCTCACGACATCTCCGAGCGTCACCGTTTCGTCCACCACCATCAGCCGGGCCTCCTGTTCCTTCACATCCGTCTGCACGTCCGGCGTCACCGTGGTTTGGCCGCCAGTCGAGCCGATGAGCGGAGCCGGCGGCTGCGACACGTTCAGGGTGGTCTTCACGGAGATCGTCAGATTGCCGTGCGAGATCGCGCACGTCGAGAGCCGAACATGCGCGCCCAGCACGACGGTGCCTGTCCGTTCGTTGACCACGACCTTGGCCGGCGCGTCGACTGCGACGTCCAATCCCTCGATCTGCGCGATATATTCAGCCACGCGCCCGCGAAACCCGGCGGCAATCGCGACCTTGACCCTCGCCGCATCGACCGGCACCGCCGTGCCCGGACCGAACGCGGCATTGATCGCGTCGGCGACGCGAATGGCCGTCGTAAAATCCACGTACCGGAGGAGAATCGACACGGACTCCCAGTTCTGAATGTCCACGGCGACTTCCCGCTCGACGATCGCCCCGCCCGGCACCACCCCGGCAGCCTGATGGTTTTTGGTGACCGTCGCGCCTCCGGGTCCACCAACCCCGCCCAGGAAACCGCCGATCGACACCGGCCCCTGCGCCACGGCGTACACTTGCTGATTGGGCGCCTTGAGCGGCGTGAGCAGGAGGGTCCCGCCTTGCAAGCTCTTGGCGTTGGCCATCGACGACACGACGGCATCGAGCGTCATGCCGGGCTTGGCGAACGGGGGCAATTTGGCGGTCACCATCACCGAGGCGATGTTCCGGGTGAGCAATTGGATGGGATCGATCACGAGGTTGATCCCCATCTTGTTGAGCATCGACATCATCGCCTGAATGGTGAATTGGCCGCCGATGACCTGGTCGCCCGTGCGGTCCAACCCGACGACGAGCCCATAGCCGATCAACTGGTTCTCGCGAACCCCTTCGAACGTGCCGATGTCCTTGATCCGCACGGCATGGGCTCGCTCCGCCGCGAAGACCGTCATCATCGCCAACCCGATGATCAGACTGGCTATCGGCCTGCTCATGCCTCGCTCCCGGCTTATGGCGCCCGACGCTCGCCGCCTCACCGGTTCCTCAGAACGGATAGATCCAATCCAAGATTCTCACCAGCCAGCCCGGCCGTTGCACGTCATCGACCACGCCCAGACCCGAATATTCGATCCTGGCCTCGGCAATAGCCGTCGACAGTACGGTGTTCTTCGTGTCGACATCGACGCGCCGGACGATGCCGGCGATCTTCATCATCTGCCGTTCGCTGTTGACCGTGACTTCCCGGCTGCCCTCGATGCGGAGATCGCCGTTGGGCAACACCTCGGTGACCATCGCCGAGATCGTGCCGGTCAAGGTGTCCGCGCGGCTCGTCGCCCCTTTGCCGCCGAACTTGCTCTTGGCGCCAGCGTCCACCCCGAGCCCCCGCATAGCCTCGGCGCCTAGCCGGAAACCCGGAATGCCGAGATAGCCGACCCCGGATCCCGACAAGCCGTTCTCGATCGTCGACTCCCGCTCGGCCTTGGTATCGGCACTCTTGGACCCGCTGTGCTTTTCCACGATCTTGATCGTCAGGATGTCCCCGACGCGCATCGCGCGCAAGTCCTCGTAGAGGTAGGCGCGGCCGTTTTCCTCCTGCCACAACGACCCCACGGTCTTGGGGGGAGGCAAGGGCGCCACTACCACCTTGGAGTGCACCGGCTCGGCGGATCGACAGCCGAGGACAGCGGTCCACCCGACCAGGCCGAGGACCGCCATCGGGAAGCCGATCCGCAGCAGGGAGCGATGCACGGCCGGTTCAATAGTCGACACGGACGACTCCCGGCGCGACGACCCTCGCCCGAATTTCTTTGCCAGAATCCACATTGGTCACCGCCACGTACTCGCCCACCCGCCCGCCGGATTTGGAAACGCCGGCGACGCGGATCGAGAGCCCCCCACCCTGCGCCTCGATCGTCACCCGATCGCCCTTGCGCACCACATCGGCCGGCTTGATCTGCGAGGGCCTCACTGGACTGTGCGCCGGGATCGGCCGGACCACGCTTTTCCCGATCACGTCCCCCAGCTCCGACACGAATTGGCGATGGAGGTCGACGAGTTTGATCCGGGTGATCGTGACGTCCTCGGGCTCGATCAGTTCCCCGGGCTTGATCAGTCGTTGCGCCACGACCGCATCGGCGTACGCCGCGATCTCGACCAAGGCCTCCACCACGCCGACTTCGCGGCCGTCGACCAGCACGTGCACGCGCACGATCTGCCGGCCGAGATGCTCCTCCACCGCGCCGGGCTGGACGTTGAATTCCAGGTTTCCCGGCGGGACGGTCACCGGCTCCTTGGGATCGAGCAGCGTCACCTGAAGATCCTGCGCTCGCCTGTCCACCCGCTGATCCAGATAGCGGGCGATGACCTGCCGGATGCGGTCTGGGTGCACAACCAGGCTCGTCCCCTGGCGCCCGACCTGAGCCGCCGACGCTCTGGTCTCTCCTCCCACCTCCGTCCAAACCGCCGTCAGGATGAGGCATCCTGCGATCATCGCGGCGGCGCTCAACCGACGTGTCGTCATGTTCGGCTCCATCGCTGGATTATCGTCGGAGGTTGTTGGCGATCGCCATCATCTCGTCAGCGGCTTGGATCGTCTTGGAATTGATCTCATAGCTGCGCTGGGCGATGATCATGTTCACCATTTCCTCGGCCAGATTGACGTTGGAGCTTTCCAGGAATCCCTGCTGGATCACCCCGAAGCCGGTCGAGAACCCCCCGGTCCCTTGAATGGGCGGTCCGGAGGCGAAGCTGTCGAGGAACAGGTTGTTCCCCACGGCAATCAAGGCCGACGGATTGTCGAACCGAACGAGCTGGATCTGCCCGACCTGCGACGCTTGCGTGACGCCGGGCAGCAACACCGACACGGTGCCGTCCTGGGCGATGTCGATCTTGAGCGCGCCGGACGGAATCGTGATGACCGGATTCAACATATCGCCGTCGCCGGTCACCAGATTGCCGACGTTGTCCCGTTTGAACGAGCCGTTGCGCGTGTACATGATGGTGCCGTCGGGCCGCGCGACCTGAAAGAATCCCGGTCCGTCGATCGCCAGGTCCAATTCGTTGTTGGTCTGACGCATGTTCCCTTGCAGCCATTCTTTCGCGACCGTCACCGGCCTGACGCCCGCACCGACTTGGATGCCTGCGGGGAAGACCCCGACGTTGGATGCGTTGGTGCCCGGCAACCGGTGGATCTGATAGAGCAGATCCGCAAACTCCGCCCGGCTCCTCTTGAATGAGTTGGTGTTGACGTTGGCCAGATTGTGCGCGATCGTGTCCACGTTCAGTTGCTGGGCGGTCATTCCGGTGGCGGCCGTCCACATCGCGCGAATCATATCCCCTCCCTCATCTCGTGAGACACGACACATGAGGCGAGACGTGCGCCTCTCGTGTCACGGCAGTTATCCGACTCTCCCCACGTCCTGAATCGCCACGTCCGCCATTCGATCGAAGGCCTGAATCAATTTCTGCGCCGCCTCGTACGTCCGCAGGCCCTCGATCAGCTTGACCATCTCGCCGATGGCCTCCACATTCGATTCCTCGAGCGAGCCGACTTGCAGCTGGGGGTTCTTCACCAACTTGGCGCGTTCGCCGAAGAACAGCCCTTCGCCCTGCTTGGTCGGCATGCGTTCCTCAGGGAACTCCACCACCTTGATCGTCCCGACCGTTCGGCCGTCGACCTGGATCGCGCCCTGACCGGTGATCTGAATCGTTCCGGGCGGGATCGAGAGCTCGCCGGTGAGGCCCATGACCGGATGCCCCAGATCCGTGACCAGTCGGCGTTGGTTGTCCAGCGAGAACATCCCGTTCCGCGTATACCGCAATCCCTGTGGCGTCTTGATCTCGAAAAAGCCGGCGCCCTGAATCGCCACATCCAACGGATTGCCGGTGAGCCGGATGCGCCCCGGCTCGAACACCGTCTTCATCCCGTGCGGCGCCGTGAAGACCCGTTCGATCGCTCCAGGCGGTGATCCCCCAGCGAGACCGGCGACTGCAGGACTCACCACCCCGGGCACCGGCCCGATCGTCCGTCGCACAAATACCGCGCGAAAGCCTTCCTCGTCCTGCTTGAACCCGACCGTGTTGACATTGGCGAGGTTGTTGGCGAAGAGCTCGATGCGCCGTTCGACCGAGCGCGCGCCGGATACGATCGGATAGATGCCTCGATCCATCTGCGTGAACCCCGTCTGGTGAACTCGCGGGCCGCTTTCACGCGATCGCAACATACGTGCCACGGTGAGCTTCCCGCGCGGACCACGGGGCATGATGCGCAGGCAGGACCGCGCGCCAATTGTGGATCGCTTCCTTCAACGGGCCGCGCCCGGATCGACCATCGGCGTTCGGATAGGCCTGGAACAGGAGTCCCGGTAGGCAAGGTGTGCCGGGGGCGGGAAAAAGCAGCCCGGTGACCGCTTAGCTCGAGTGCACCGCCGGCTGCACGAGCGGCGTCGAGGTCCCCGCGGAGCCAACATCGCGGCCGGCCGGTCGGATCGGCCGACCTTCCGCTTTGACCAGGGCGAGAGCGTGCGCGGCACGCTCCAGGAGACCTGGCCCATCCGCTGCATCCTCCGGATACAGGGCGCTGCCGATCCGGCACGAGAGAAAGATCTCCTCCCCTTCCAGCATCAACGGCGTCTCGACCGTCTGGTGCATCTTCTGTGCGATCGTCACCACATCCGTGGCGCTCACGTGTTCCAGCACGGCGGCGAACCGATCCGGCTCGACCCGAGCCAGCAGGTCCGTCGACCGGAGGGCGCCTTTCAGGCGGGCAGCCTGCACCCGGATGACGGTGTCGCCGTTCATCCGCCCGCGCGTCTCTTCGACGACTCGGAAATGGGTGAGCTCGACGAGGAGGACGGCGACCGCGTTGCCTGTTCGGGTCGCCCGGGCGAGCGCTTGTCCCACTACGGCCAGAAAGAGTCGGCGACCTGGCAATCCCGTCACCGGATCGTACACGGCCTGTTCCGCCCGCGCCGCGCGCGCGCCACGCCTGTGCTCGAGAAGCCGGCTTCGCACCAACCAGCCGATCGCGAGGATGAGCAAGGTCGCACTCGCCCCGATGAGGATCCACGACGGGAACGCCGGCGGAAGGAGAGCCAGGGCATCCGCCGCGTCGGTTGCTGCGGCTTGGAAGGCGAGCGGAGAGCCGACGGCGAAGACGGCGGTTGGGCCTGCGTGCACTCGAGCGACCATGCGGTTCGTGTCCGGCCGTCCTCGTCACCGATTGCCGGACCGAGTCTTCTATCGGATGATTCGGATCCGATCTGAAGTCCTGTCGAGCGGACACTCGCTCCGGGCAACCAGGAGGACACCAACGAACCACAACGGGCGAAAACGGATCAGGACAAGCTTCCGGAAGGGAGGGACCGCCGTCAGGGGAGCGGCACAGTCGGGCGGAGAGCTGGCGCGCACGCACGTTAGTCGGCTGCGCGGAGTTTCGCTTTGAGACGGAGCATCGCCTTGGCGTGAATTTGGCACACCCGGGATTCCGTCACGCGCAGCAGGCTCCCGATCTCCTTCATCGTCAATTCTTCGTAATAGTACAGCGTCACCACCAGTCGCTCCCGCTCCGGCAGTGCGTGAATGGCGTCCGCCAGACGCTGCCGCTCTCGCTCGCCCACCACGGCGGACAGAGGGTCGGGATGCTGCGTATCGATGAGGACCTTGAGAATTTTCTGGCCGTCCGGTTCTCGCACGCCCAAATCGTCGAGGCTGATCAGCACCGCACCTTGGGCGCGACTCACGAACTCGTCCAGCTCGGACACCGACAACCCCAACGCCTCTGCCAATTCCTCGTCGGACGGCGTCCGGCCCAAGCGGCTCATCAGTTCGCTCATGGTTTTCTGCAAGAGGGTGATACGTTCGTGCACGGATCGGGGGATCCAGTCCGCCGACCGGATTTCGTCGAGCATGGCGCCCCGGATGCGGAACTCGGCGTAGGTCTTGAACCGGGCTTCTTTCGTCGGATCGTACTTCGTCATCGCATCCATCAAGCCGATCATGCCCGCCGAGACGAGATCTTCCGCGTCCAGATGCGCCGGGAGCCGGAACGCCAG
>JBBIOW010000039.1:15847-19522 GCA_037443165.1 Nitrospiraceae bacterium
TCATGGGGGCGAACTCGCGGATGACCCGCTCGCGGTCCGCACCATCCACGCCAAGTTCCGCCTTGGCCTCCCGTCTCGCGGGTCTATTCGCCATGCCGAGACCAGCTTCCATCGGACTTCCCCGCTCGCTCGACTGACGGCCTGACCAACCGATGCCACAAAAACTGCACGCCCCCTTTCGGAACCGGCGACGGGTGCCACCTGGCAACGATGTCTCCCAATCGCTTGAACGCCTGACTGGCCGGCGCATGGGGATGGAGTTGCACCACGGCCTGCTGCCGGGACACCGCCATCGGCACATAGTCATCGGCCGGAATGAACCCCAGGTACTCGACGGCGACATTCAGAAAACGTTCGGTCGCCGCTTGCAGCTTGGCGAAGGTCTCCGCCGCGGCGCGCGCGCTCCTGGCCAGATTCACGAGCACCCGAAAGCGCCGCTCTCGATGCTGAATCGACAACACCTTCATCAGGGCATACGCGTCCGTGAGCGAGGTCGGCTCCGGGGACAGCACCACGATGATCTCTTGGGCGGCGGCGGCAAAGAACGTCACGTTGGCCGAGATGCCAGCCCCGGTGTCGATCAACAGCACGTCCAGCGAATCCACCAGGCCATCGAGTTCGTCCTGCAAGATCACCTGCTGCTCTGGCGTCAGGGAGGTCAATTGGGGAACCCCCGAGCTGGCCGGCAGGATGCCGACGCCGCCGGGACCGGCCAACACGATGTCCGACAGGCGCTTGTCCCCCCGCAACACATGCTCCAGCGTGAACTGCGGGACCAGTCCCAGCAGCACGTCGATATTCCCCAACCCCAGATCCGCATCCATCACCAAGACCCGCTTGCCGGCCTTCGCCAGCGTGAGCGCCAGGTTCGCCACGACGTTCGTCTTGCCGACTCCTCCTTTTCCGCTCGTCACCGCAATCACCTGGATGTGTCCACAGGACGGGGTGGCAAGCCGCCCCGCTATCCATCGAGTCATCGTCGCCGGATCCATCCGAATCCTCCTTCGTTCATCATGGCCTAACCTGCCGCGGAAGGCCGCGACGGCCTGCCGGATCGGTGACCTGGCGTGTCGACCGGCTCGACGGGTCGCTCTGCGACCGGCCCGTCGGTTTCAACGGCTCGCCGAGCAGGAGAGCCGCCAGCCGTTCGGGCGAAGCAGGTTCCAGATCGTCCGGCACTCGCTGACCGGTGCTGAAGTACGACAGTGCGAGCCCCGTGAGCAAGGCGGTCTCGAGGATTCCGCCGAAGCCGGTCGTCTCGTCCAACTTGGTAAACAGCAGGCGGTCGATCGGCAGCCGCGCGTAGCGGGTCACCGTCTGAAGCAGGTCGCGCTCGCTGGTGGTGGCCGAGAGCACGAGATGCGTCTCCACGGAAGGGCCAGCCGCCAGCAGGTCCTTGAGCTCCTCCAGCCCTTCGGCGTTGAGCGGACTCCGACCGGCCGTGTCGATGAGGATCACGTCACAACCCCGACGCCGCCGGATCCCGTCCAACGCCTCGCGGCGGGTCAGGGCGATGTCCAGCGGAACGCCCAACACGTTGGCGTATGCTTGCAATTGCTCCACGGAGGCCATGCGGTAGGTATCCATGGTGATCAGGGACACCGTCCGTTTCTCTTGCGTCCGATAGTGCGCGGCAAGCTTGGCGATCGTCGTGGTTTTGCCCACGCCAGTGGCGCCGATGAAGAGCACGATCTTTTTCTCCCCCGGACCCAGCAGCGGTCCACTCACTTTGGTCAGTTCGATCACGATCCGCTCCACCGCCCGACGCCAGGCGACCGGCGAGCCGTGGTCCTCCCGAGGCAAGTGGGCTCTCGCGTCGTTGAGCAGCGCTTCGGCGGTCGGCGGCTGCACGCCCTGGGCGACGAGATTCCGATACAGCGTCGCCTCTGGCGCGGCGGCGTCGCGTTTCGACTCACCGCCCGGGACCCAATCCACCGCGCGCACCCTCGCGTGGAGGCTGCGGAGTTCGACCTTGATTTGTTCGAGTTGGCGGCGCACCTCGCGTTCGAGGCCGCCCTCCGCGGGGGAGCCGTGGCATCGCGGCGGCGCGGAGATCGAGCCATCGCTCGCGGTCGCCTTCGCCATGGAGACTCGCAGGGCGCGCACGAAGCCGGAGTCCTGGGTGTGGGGCGCAAGATCCTCCGTGGACGGGGGTTCGTTCCGGGACGGAGCCGATCCGCCGCGCTTGGCCGTCTGGACGTCGCGGTCGGTTGCCGCCGTGACCTCGATGACGGGCCGGCTGAACAATCCGAAGAGGGACCCGCCTGTCCGAATCTGTTTGGTCGACAGGATGACGGCATCGGGCCCCAATTCTTCCTTGATGGACCTGATCGCGTCTTGCATGGTCAGCGCTCGGTACGTTTTGATGTGCATCGCTTAGGCACCCTCCGGTTCGATTCGTACCGTTTCGACGGCGTGGAGCCTCGCCGCCTCGTCGATTTCGGACACCGCCAGCACCGGCACGGACGGCATGGTGCGCTCCACCAGCTTTCTCAGATGGCGACGGACGGCCGACGAGCACACGATGACCGGCTGGATGCCTTTGGCCGCCAGACGCTCGACCGCCTGCCGCAACGCCGCCACGACTTGTTGCGACAGTCTGGGATCGAACCCGAACTGGCCGGCGGCCTTGGCGGCCTCCTGCTCTCCCAGCATGCGGTCGAGGTGGGGGTCCAGCGTGATGACCGTCAGCACGCCATCGGGACCCAGGTATTGGCGGGTGATTGTCCGCCCCAGCGCCTGGCGTGCTGCCTCCGTCAGCAGGTCGGGGTCTTTCGTGGTGCCTGACAGATCGGCAACCGCCTCCAAAATGGTCCGGAGGTCGCGAATCGGAACCCCCTCGCGAAGGAGGTTGCCCAAGATCCGGACGATCACGCCCAGCGGCACGGCGGCCGGCACGACCTCTTCCACCAGCTTCGGGTGGCTCTTCGCCAATTCATCGAGCAAGGCCTGAGTCTCCTGCCTGCCGAGCAGCTCGTGCGCATGGCGCTTGATGAGTTCCGACAGATGCGTGATGATCGCAGAGCTCGCGTCCACAACCGTATAGCCGGCCTGTTGCGCCAGATCCCGCGCGTGTTCCGGCACCCACAGCGCCAGGAGCCCGAACGCCGGTTCTTTCGTCGCAAGGCCTTGGATGGCGCCCTTCTTGGCCGACCCGGCATCGATCGCGAGCAGATGCCCCGGCACCACCTCGGCCTTGGCCAGCTCGACGCCTTTCAGCAACATGGCATACTGGTTCGGGCGAAGCTCGAGATTGTCGCGGATGTGAATGGGCGGGACGATGAAGCCCATGCTCTCGGCGAGTTGTCGACGCAGCGCTTTGATGCGGTCGAGAAGACGTCCGCCCTGCGTCCCGTCCACGAGGCCGATCAGACCGTAGCCCACCTGAATCTCCATTTGATCCAACGGCGCCACACGGGGCATCGGGTCTTCGGCCTTGGGTGAATCCGCCGCTCGCGTGGGCTTCTCTCGCTCGGCTCGTTCGTGGCGGATCAACTCGTATGCCACCCACGCCACACCGCCTCCCAATCCGAGAAAGGCGAGGTGCGGCAACCCCGGAACCAACCCTAACGCCAGCAGAAAGCCGGCGGCCGTGCCGATGGCTTTCGGCGAAATCAAAACCTGTCTGGAGATTTCCGAGCCCAGGACGGCGTCGGCCGCGGCTCGCGTGACCAC
>JBBIOW010000040.1:0-19334 GCA_037443165.1 Nitrospiraceae bacterium
GCGTCCGGCGTCGTCCCTTCCGCCGCGACGACGGCCCATTCGATGGCGCCCGGTTCACCCGACGCCCAGGGCGCACGCGATCCGAACAGCGGCCCGGTCGGGCTGATCTCGAAGCGATCCGCTCGGGGCTGCTCCGCCGCGGCGTCTTCGACCGGAAAGCAGGCGCCGTTGTCGAGCTTCATCGCCCAGTCGCCCGCCATGACTTGATCGAGCCGATCGAGTCGGCGGGCCAGCACCCGGTTGAAGAGATGGGATTGATAGGCATGCAGATACCACAGGCACTTGGAACGGCTCATCTTGGCCCGCCGCGCGACGTCCACCAGCAAGGCGGCACCCAGTTGGTGATTGAGGCCGGCTTTGCCTTGCCGTTGCGGGCCGAAGTAGTTCGGCACGCCGCGGCGCGACAGCTCATCCAGCACCGCCGGCACGGTCGTTTCGGCGTGAGGAAGGACGCCACGGATGACGAGCCGAAAGCTGTTACCCGCGTGATGCCCGGTTCGTAACCGGTTCCGATGGCGGCCCAGCACCTCCACCGAGAGCACGTGCTCGTCCGGCTTGATCCGCGACACCTGCTCGGGCGTGACGCCGTGCACCGAGACCATCTGGGTCGTGACAGCCCTGGCATCCTTGAGCCCGGCCACGCCGATCGCCCGCGCTTTGACTCCGAGCACGGAGGAGAAACGCAGAACAAGCTCAGGCGTGGAGAGGCCGCGCTTGGTCACCCGGAGATAGAGATGCTCGCCTTCCCCGCACGGCAGGTACAGCGGCCGTTCCTCGACGCGAAAATCCTCCGGCGCCGTCCGAATGCTCCCACCAATTCCGGGGTGCGCCGCCGTCAAAAAGGGCATATCGCTCCCACTCTTCATGGCACTCGTCATGTCTCGACAGCGTTGGGCCAATCACCGCGGCAGCCGGTCGTGTCCAGGAGATTCCCTCCGACCATCGAGCGGCCCGGTGGTATACTCTGGGCAAGCCGTATCGTCTTCACCTTGAAACGCCTAGCCCTCATGTCCGCATCACCAAGGATCGCGCCCCGTGCAGCGTTCATCCTATCACTGGTGATGAGCCTCGGGATACTTTCCCTCGCCGCCCCTTCGGCCTGGGCTGAAGACGTGTTCACCCTGTTCACCCAGCATATCCGGCGCCAGGTGACCATCGACAAGCAGGCCTTCGCCATCGCCAGCACCTGCACCCAGTGGTTCTATCGGCGCGAGCAGCAGAAACCGCCCCGCCCTCCGGTTGAAGGAGTGGTCTGGAAGCGTGGGCCCCGGCCCGAGGCAGCCCGGATCGCCCGCGTGTTCTCGCCGGCCGACTGCGAGAGCCGCTATCCCGGGGGATTGGGATCCGTGCGGGAAGACTTCAGTCGCACCCAATCGTCTCTGTCGCTGAGCCTCACATTCTACGAATTCGCCCTGGTGGGCGACCGGGACGATGACGGGCACTACAACGCGACCGAACTCCGCGACGTGCTTCAATCGCTCAAGCTCGCGTTCGATCCCTCATCCACCGCGGCCGCGCACGCAGCGGCGCTCATGGCCATGTTCGATACGCTCTACAACACGGGAGGGATGGAAGGGCTCATGGCCAGCATGGGACTCCTGTATGAAAGCGGATATCGCCTTACCGCGTCCGATCAGGCCGCATTGAACCGGGTGATGGAATGACCCAGCGATTGCTGCGCTGGCAAGAGCGGGCGCGGATGGTCATCGGGCATGTGATCAGCCGCCCATCCCACCATCTCTTCAACCTTGTTCCGCAGTGGGAAATCGGACTCGCCCAGGCGCAGGTCTCCCGGCTAACTGTTCTCCATAGGCCTCTCGCCGGCCGGCGGGCCGTGCAGATCAGCGATCTCCACCTTGACCGCTATCGACCTCGCCATGACTCGATCGTCCGGACGATCGCCGGATTGCGCCCCGATTGGATCTTCATCACCGGCGATTTGCTGAATGTTCCGGACGGCCTCCCGCACCTCTTCCGTTTTCTGTCCCGACTCAGAGACGTGGCGCCCGTATACATGACGCTGGGCAACCATGACCATTACAGCGGCGTCCCGGCCGACCGGTTCGCGGAACTCGCGGACCGGCACAAAATTTCGCTGCTGGTCAATCAGACCGCGTTTGTCGCTGCGGGGTCGGGGGAACTGGCCGTCGTCGGCGTGGACGATCCATCCCTGCACCGGGCCGACCTGCAGTGCCTGCCCCCTCCGGTTGAGGGCCGCTTCATTCTGCTGTTGGCGCACGCGCCCAATATTCTGGATCAGTTACAGCCTCATCACCGGATCGACCTGGCTCTGTGCGGCCATAGCCACGGAGGACAATGGCAGGTGCCGTATGTGCCGCCCTTCTGGCTCCCGCCGGGATGCAACGGCCGCCTGCACGGCGTCTACGTGCGCAACGGCCATCGCCTCTACGTCAATCGTGGCCTCGGCTGGTCGGTCCTACCGGCCCGATGGAACTGTCCGCCAGAAATCCTCCTGCTGGAATGGACTGCCACAGAAGAAGATCCAGGTCGAGGTTAAGGGCCCATTCCCTCTTTGCGAAACCTGAGCTGCAACCTCAACCTTTCTTCAGCCCAGCCGCTCCCAGGCCTCCCGGGCTCGGCTTCGCACCGTCTGATCCCAGTCTTCTTTCATCACCTCGGCCAACTTGTCTCTGGCCTCGACGGCGCGCAGCCGTCCCAGTCCCAGCGCGGCGCAGCTCCGCACGTACGCATGGTCGTCCTCCAACGCTTTGAGGAGCAGCGGAACGACCGATTTGTCCTGTAGGACGCCGAGATGGCTGGCCGCCATCCCACGGACCTTATGCTGTTTATCGCCGAGCGCTTTCCGGAGGGTAGTGGTGAACAGTTCCTTCAACGCCGGAGCCACGGGTTCCAACCCTTCGAGCTGATACTCGTTGACTTCGATCATGGCGAAGGCTAGGTCGAGGCGTTTATCCGGCGATGTCTCGCGCTGGAAGGCCGCCATGAGGCGTTCCCGCTCGCACCGCCGGCGACGCCGCCTCTGGATCGGGCGGATCGTCGCCCACAGGGCCGCCGCGCCGGCCAGCCCCAGCAGGGTGAGGGGAACCGCCTGTTCGACGAGGAGATCCTGTGTGTCGGGAGAAAGCCGTTTCCAGATCCAGACGAGGGCGACGATCGCTCCGACGACGACCAGGATCGCCGTCAGGTTCGCTTGGCCGGTTTGGTTTTGCGAGATCATGACACCGAATCATAGGCGGGTGCCTCGGATCACGTCAACGCGCCGCGCCGGTCTCCTTGACAATCATACTAACTAGAACTATCATGCCGGTAAGCATGGACCTTCCCGATCTCAAAGACGATCCCTATCTCAAAGTGGTACGTCCGCTGGTCGAAGCCTATCTGGCGTTTTGGCGGGCCGACAACCGCCATATCCGCTCCCTGCGGCTGACGCCGTCCCAATTCGACGTGATCGCCACGCTCGGCGACACGGACGGCATGACCTGCTCGGAACTCAGCGCGGCCACCTTGACCACCAAAGGCACGCTGACCGGCGTCCTCGACCGGCTGGCGGCGAAAGGGTTGATCAGAAGAGACGATGTCGCCGGCGATCGCCGCTGCATCAAGATTCGGTTGACCGACAAAGGCGACGCGCTCTTCCGCAGGACGTTCGCCGCGCATATCGCCTTTCTGCGTCCGTATTTCGAACGGGCCTTGACCCAGAGAGAAGCGGACCAATTGTGCAGGCTGTTAGTGCGCATCCGAGACAGTTTCGAACAGAACCAGAGACGATGAATCACCAGTCTGCCGAGACCTCGTCCGGGAGTCGATGATGGAAAAACCTGCCGACACCGATTATCCGATCCACGACCTCCTCAAGCGCCGGTGGAGTCCTCGCGCGTTCTCCGACAAGCCGGTCGCACCGGAGACCTTGCGCAGTCTTTGGGAAGCCGCCCGTTGGGCGCCTTCCTGCTTCAACGAACAGCCCTGGTATTTCCTCGTCGCGACGAAGCAAGACCGGGCGGACTACGATCGGCTGCTGGCGTGTTTGAACGAGGGGAACGCCGCTTGGGCCGGGCACGCGCCCGTGCTCATGGTGTCGGTGGCGCGGACGGCGTTTCAAGCCAACGGCGAGCCGAACCGGCATGCGCTGCACGACGTCGGGCAGGCCGTCGCCAATCTGACCCTGCAGGCCACCGCGCTCGGACTGTTCGTGCACCAAATGGCCGGATTTTTCCCGGAGAAGGTGCGGCGGGCGTTCGCCGTGCCCGAAGGATTCGAGCCCGTCGCTGCGATCGCGCTCGGCTATCCGGGCGATCCGACCGCGCTGCCCGAGAAGCTGCGGCAGCGCGAATTGGCCCCTCGCAGCAGAAGACCGCTGGCGGACTTCGTCTTCTCCGGGCGGTGGGCCCGCACGTCGCCATTGGTCTCGGGGTCCTGATGCGCCTGACGATTCTCGGCAGCGGCACGAACGTCCACCCCAAACGGGCCGCCGCCGGCTATCTCGTACGGACCGACCAAACGTTGCTCCTCGATTTCGGTCCCCGTACCCTGGCCAATCTGATGAAGACCGGAGTCGATCGCCACCAGATCACGCACGTGCTGTTTTCCCATTTCCACGCCGACCACTTCTCCGACTTTATCACCTTTTTCTTCGACGCCGTGATCCACTCCAAGCTCGTCGCCCGTCGTCCCGATCTCACGATCATCGGACCGCGCGGAACCGGCCGATTGTTCCGCACGATCTTCGCGACGTTTCCCAGTTTCGACTCTCCGGGCTTTCGTGTCCGTATCAAGGAAGTCGCCGACCGTAGTTTCTCGATCGGGGAGACCCGCATTACCCCGGGCACCGTGCTCCATGTCCCCGGGCTCCATTGCGTCGGCTACCGCATCGAACACGGAGGCAGAACCCTGGCCTATTCCGGCGACTCCCGGTATTGCGAGAGCCTCGTCCGCCTCTGCCGGGAGGCCGACGTGGCGGTGCTCGATTGCTCCTTTCCCGCGAACCGGCCGGGACCTGGCCATATGCATGCCGGCGACTGCGGCCGGGTCGCCAGAGACGCAGGACTCGATAGGCTGATTTTGTCGCACTTCTACCCGATCGCCGAACGGTTCAACGTCAAGCGTCAGGCGGCGCGTCACTTTCGGGGGACTATTCGGATGGGGAGGGATCTCTTGTCGGTGACGGTGTGAAGGGAGGAGCCGGGTCGCAACCCAAGATCTCCACGAAGCGGGACAGCCTAGCTTTCTTCACCGGGTCGTCGAGCTTGCTATAGATCGCGAGTAGGTTTTTGAGCATCCGGATCAGCACGGCGCGTGGCTGACTCTTCTGCAGGTACCGTTCGTCGAACCCGTACCCGGCTTCGGTGAGAAAGCGCGCGCAGTTCCGTTCCGTCAGCAGCGCCCCCCCGTTGAAACAATCCACGAACACCTTGTATCGGTCCGATTCGTACTTGACGAGAAAGTGTCCCGGCATACCGATGCCGTGAACCGGTAGTCCCAGGCGTTTGCCGATGAACAAATAGACGGCGGAGAGACTGATGGGGATGCCCGTCCGCCGATCCAGCACGCGGTTCAGATAACTGTTGTCGACCTCGTAGTAGTTCCTGGTGTTGCCTCGGAATCCCTGCTCCACGAACAAATAGCGGTTCAACGTCTTGACGGTCTCTTCGCCGGAAGCCCGAAGCCCGATGCGGTCGCGCACTTCCCCGGCCATCTCATCCAACTGGCGGGTATAGGTGCAGACATCCAGCGTCGGGTAGGCGTACCGCGCGATCAGGAACGCGCCGGCCTCCAGGTCGATCTGGTCCTCGGGCTGCGCGGTCAACCCCCGCAACTCGTCTTCCAGCCGCCGACCCCGGATCTCTTCCAGAATCCGCGTGATCCGCTCGGCCATCTCCGGTTGTTCGATCTCGGCCTCCTGCAGCAGCGGCACGGCAGAGGGCCCGAGATCGATCAACTTGCCGCTGATCGTCTTGACGATCCGTTCGTCCTCGTCGGACAGCAGCCGGATCAGCGCCCGAATCTGGCTTTCGCCTATCGCCATCGTGTGCGAGCGGACCTCGTTATGTCACCGGGAACCGGGGGAAGGGATTAAACGGAGCACTGTGGTAGAACTCCACCGGTCCCTCCTGTAGCGCGTGACCCCGGTATCCCGTTACCGCACGTTTCCGTGCTTAGCCCATCGCCTTCCGGAACGCGCGTACGCCACCGTACAAGCACAAGGCGTCAAACACCGCCATGACGGCGAGGACCATCGCGACCTTCGGCAACGCCTCCGCCCAGCCGGACAAGATCAGGGGACGCACCGCGTCGATGGCCCAGGTCATCGGATTGAATCGCGCCAGCACGCTCATCCAGGCCGGCATGGCCGACAGCGGCACGAGGGCAGAGCTCAGAAAGATCATCGGCAGCGAAAGAAACCCCAGAACGGAGAAGAAGTCGCCGTGGCTTCTCACCGAAAACGCCATCGCCATCGAAATGGCCGTGAGCCCGACTCCGAACGCCATTCCGATCAGCAGGATCACCGCCACCCCGAGCAGGCCGGTCGCCGGCCGGACGCCGAACAGAGACGCGACGCCGAGGATGACCAAGACCTGCAGCGACGTGACCCCCATCACGAAGACGAACCTGCTCAGGATGATCGAGCTCCGGCGGATGGGCGTGGACATGAGGCGTTCGAGGAACCCGTTTTCCTTGTCGAACAGCAGGTCGACGCCGCCGGCCAGTCCGTTGTTCAGGACCGTCATCACCACCACGCCGGCGGCGAGGAAACTGATGTAGTTCGGGGCCTGTACCACCTGGGCATCGGCCGCCCGCTGGAAGAGGTTGCCGAAGAAGACGAGCCAGAACAGCATGGGCTGGACGAGCGTGAACAACATGCTGAACTTCTCGCGGCTCAACCGCCGCACCCAGCGCATGGTCAGCGCACTGATTTCCTGCCAATAGGCTCGCATAGCTTCGCCGATGAGGAATGAGAAGTTAGAAATGAGGAATGGCCATGAAGGTCGCTCTATTTCGATTCATGCGTGGCCTCAGGAC
The DNA here is from genome assembly GCA_037443165.1 of Nitrospiraceae bacterium. Lineage (GTDB taxonomy): Bacteria > Nitrospirota > Nitrospiria > Nitrospirales > Nitrospiraceae > DATLZU01. The sequence goes on from JBBIOW010000040.1 coordinate 7,000, forward strand.
AATTCCACACTCCGCATTCCTCACTCCACATTCTCCCCGGGAAACTCTTCCCGAATCGCGTGGCCGGTGTGGGCGACGAACACGTCGTCCAGCCGCGGACGGTGATAGTCGATGAACTCCAGACCGCAGTTCAGCCGGTTCGCGGCGTCGAGGATCGCCGGCAGGGCTTTCTCGGGAGACTCCACCCGAATATCGAGCCCCCTCGGCGTCGTGCTCACGGCCCGGATGGACGGCAACCCCTTCAAGGCAGCGGCCAACGGCTCGATCCGGCCGGTCTCCTTCACCGTCAGCGAGACGATGTCGCCGCCCAGTCCGACTTTCAGTTCGGCCGGCGAGCCCAGCGCCTTGATCCGTCCGGCGTCGATGATCGCCAGCCGGTCGCAGAGCTGATCGGCTTCGTCCAAATAGTTGGTCGTCATCACGACGGTCATGCCCCGCTCGCGGAGCCCGCGCACGTAGTCCCAGATGCGCAGGCGGCTTTGCACATCCAGGCCCAGCGTGGGCTCGTCCAGAAAAAGGATCTTCGGATCCGGCAGCAGTCCGCAGGCGATGTCCAGCTTCCGCTTCATCCCGCCGGAATAGGTCTTGGCGACCCGGTCCGCGTGCCGCTCCAGTTCCACTAGCCTCAGCAGATCGTCGATCCGGCGGCGGGCCTCGTCTTTGGGCAAATGGTACAGATTGGCGAGGAGGTCCAGATGCTCGCGCCCCGTGAGGAATCGGTCGATCGCCCGTTCCTGGGGCACATATCCGATGAGCCGGCGCACCTGTTCCGGTTCGCGCGCCACGTCGTGGCCCAACACGACGGCGGACCCGGACGTCGGCTTGAGCAAGCCGATCAGAATCCGGAGCGTCGTGCTCTTTCCCGCGCCGTTGGGGCCCAGCAGACCGAAGATCTCGCCCTGAAAAACCTGAAAGGACAGGTCCTCGATGGCCTTCACGCCATCATAGGCCTTGCCCAGCCGGGACACCTCGATGGCGACCGCCCGTTCCATCAGCTCCAGCCCTTTGCTCCGTCCTGCTCGTGTACTTTGAACTGGATCAGGTCGATGAGCCGCCGAGCCTGCTGTTGAAGCGAGTCCGCTTCGAGGAGAAATTGCTTCTCGAGTGGAGTGCAGTCGAAGTGGGTCGAGAGGGTGTTCACGAGGATGTCATCGTTCACGTCCTCGCGGAAGAAGTTCTGCCAATGGGGATGATCCTCGTGCGCGTGAAGATAGTCCCCGAGCACTTTGATCAGATAGGCCCGCACCGCCGGATCGAGCGCCGACTCCGGCGCCCGCGGTTTCAGCGCAATCGCCGCTTCGCGATAACTCTTGTCGTGAAACTCCTGCCGCACCTCGTACCGTTCCAGCCCCTGCAGCAGGATGTTCGACCGGCCGTCCGATAGAGGCTGAACGCTGACGAGGCGACCGACGCACCCCATCTCGAAGATCGGCGGATTGCCGTAATAATTCGCCTCCCAGCCTTCCTTGAGCAACGCCATCCCGATGCACTGGCCTCCGGCGGCCGCGTCGGCGACCATTTGCCGATAGCGCGGCTCGAAGATATGCAGCGGCAGGTAGGTCTTGGGAAAGAAGACGACGTTGGGCAGCGCGAATACAGGGATGCGTTCCGGAATCCGGAACGACGCCGCTTTTCCGCGCGGGTCACGGCCCTGATGATCACGCTCTCGATCGGTTTGCATGCCTCACGATAGCCGATGCTCTCGGAGGTTGTCAACCGAGCGTCATGTTCGCGTCGCCGCCGCCGACTACGACAAAACCCTCGCCAATACTGGCGATTTGCACGGCGACGGACGGAGTGTTATAAGCCATTCCGTCATGCGCAGCCTATCCCGCACGGCGACGGCGTTGCTGGTTGGCGCACTGGCGCTGGGGTCTGCTGCTCAGGCCGCCCGCGACGGCGACGCGACGGAGGGCGGGTTCCGTCTCGCCCTTCCGGGCTATCAGTACCGCTTCCCGCAGGACCATGGGTCGCACGACGCGTTTCGGACGGAATGGTGGTATTACACCGGTCACCTCACTGCCCAGAACGGCCGCCGTTTCGGCTTTCAATTGACCTTTTTCCGGCGAGGCATCTCGCCGGAACGTCTTGCGACCGCGCCCTCCCGCTGGACGATTCGACACCTGTACCTGGCCCACTTTGCGCTCTCCGATCTGGACCATGGCCGATTCTTGACGGCCGAGAAGATCAGCCGGGCCGGTTTGGGCAAAGCCGGCGCGGACACTGACCGCCTCCGCGTGTGGATCGATCGGTGGAGCGTCGAGCAGATGGCGGGATCTCCCGAGCGCCATCGCCTACGCGCGGCCGCCGACGGATTCGCCGTGGATCTGACGGTCACCTCGCTCAAACCGCCAGTCGTGCATGGCATGGACGGCGTGAGCCGCAAAGGTGACCGCCGCGGACAGGCCTCCCATTATTACTCGCTCACCAGGCTGGCGACCGAAGGGCGCGTGACGGTGCGCGGGGAGCAGCTCGCGGTCGCGGGCACGAGTTGGATGGATCATGAGTTCGGTTCCGCGGACCTTGGTCGCGACGTGGTCGGCTGGGATTGGTTCAGCGTGCAGCTCGACAACAACATCGAGCTGATGGTCTATCGCCTGCGGCACGCCGACGGCTCGCCCGATCCGGCCTCCAGCGGCACGTTGATCCTCGCCGACGGGCGATCGCGGCATCTGCCCGGGGACACCCTGCGGCTGGAGCCCCTGTCATACTGGACCAGTCCGGCGAGCGGCGCGCGGTACCCGCAGCGCTGGCGGCTGTCCTGCACTTCGCCGGGGTTCTCGCTCGAGCTGACCCCGTTGCTCGCGGATCAGGAATTGATCACGCACCGGAGCACCCAGGTGACCTACTGGGAAGGCGCCGTGCGGGCGACGGGGACATGGCGCGACGCGACGGTGTCGGGACAGGGCTATGTGGAGATGACCGGGTACGCCAAACGCGTCACGCACCGCCTATAGCCGCGAGACGGTCTCGGCCCGGCATTCGTTATCGACGTGCTCCAGCGGCCGCTCGCCTTGACATCCCTAAAACCCGGTTCCTACAATGGGTCTTCTCCGTCATTCCGACCGGAGTTTCACCGCCATGCGCGACGACATCGTGATCGTGGGCGGCGGGCTTGCTGGCTCCGAAGCGGCCTGGCAGGCGGCCAATCGCGGGGCTCGGGTCACGCTGTATGAGATGCGGCCCAAGGAGCCCACGAAAGCCCATAAAACCGGGCTGCTCGCCGAGCTCGTCTGCTCCAACTCGCTGGGCTCCGGCGACATCCTGAGCGCGCCCGGCATCCTCAAGGAAGAAATGCGTCGGCTCAATTCGCTGATCGTCCGCGTCGCCGACGAAGCACGGGTGCCGGCCGGCTCGGCGCTGGCGGTGGACCGGGAGGTGTTTGCCCGAAAGGTCACGGAGGCGCTGGAAGCGCACCCCAACGTGCGAATCCTTCGAGAGGAGATCACGGCCGTCCCGACCGACTGCGTGTGCATCATCGCGACTGGCCCGTTGACCTCGGACCGTCTGTCGCAGGCCATCGCCGACCTGACCCACGCCAAACACTTGTACTTTTACGATGCGATCTCGCCTATCATCGATGCCGATTCCATCAACATGGACGTCGTGTTTCGGGCCTCGCGCTACGACAAAGGCGGAGACGATTATCTGAACTGTCCGATGGACGAGGAGACCTACAACAAATTCTACGAAGCCCTGCTGAGCGCTGAAAAGGTCCAACCCAAGGATTTCGAGAAGATCCCCTATTTCGAGGGCTGCATCCCCATCGAGGTCATGGCGGAGCGGGGGCGCCAGACCATGCAGTTCGGTCCGCTCAAGCCGGTGGGCCTCGAAGATCCGCGGACCGGCGCGCGGCCGTTCGCCGTCGTGCAGCTCCGGGCGGAAAACGCCCACGGGACGTGCTACAACATGGTCGGGTTTCAGACCAAGCTGACCTACCCGGAGCAGAAGCGGGTGTTCCGCATGATCCCTGGCTTGGAGAACGCGGAGTTCCTCCGCTACGGCAGCCTGCACCGCAACACGTTCATCAACTCGCCGCTGTTGCTCCGGGAGACGTTGCAGCTCAAGGCGCGCGGCACGGTGTTCTTCGCGGGGCAGATCGTCGGCGTGGAGGGGTACACAGAATCCGCGGCGATGGGCGGCCTGGCCGGCATCAACGCCGCCCGCGGCCTGGCCGGGCTCCCGCTGGTGACGCCGCCGGCGACGACGGCGCACGGCAGCCTGCTCTCGTATATCACGACCTGCGAGCCGCGGCATTTCCAACCGATCAACACCAATTTCGGTCTGTTCCCGCCCCTGCTGAACCGGATCCGAGACAAGGAACAGAAACGGCGCCTCATCAGCCGACGGGCGTTAGAGGATCTCGAGGCATGGAAGACGCGATCCGGGCTTTCGTGACGTTTCTTGACGCGGAGCAGGGAGCGTCCCGCGAGACCATTCGCAGCTATCACGCCGACCTTCGCCAGTTCCATGCGTTTCTGAAAGATTTCGGACAGGCGAACGGCGACTGCCGGCCAGGCGAGATCGAGGCGGCCATGATCCGAAACTACCTGGCGTGGCTGGACCGCAAGGGAGAGAAAAAAAGCTCGCTGGCGCGCAAGCTGGCGACGCTCCGGAGCTTCTATCGCTACCTCCTGCGGGAAGGGCAGGTGACGCGGAACCCTGCCGAGGAGATCCGAACGCCGAAGTTGCCCAAGTCGCTCCCCCGTGTCCTGACCAAGGAGGACGCGGACACCTTGATGGAACTGCCGAAAGCCGATACGCTGCTCGCGCGCCGCGACCGGGCCATACTCGAAACGCTGTACTCGACCGGCGCGCGGGTCAGCGAGCTGGTCGGGATGAATGTGGCCGATCTTTACGCCGCCGAAGGATTGGTGCGGTTGCGTGGCAAAGGGCGCAAGGAGCGCATCGTGCCGATCGGGGATGTGGCGCTTGACGCGATAAAGAGCTATCATGCTGCGTTCAACTCCGCACTCAACGCTCGGCACTCGGCTGCGCCTGTTTTCCGGAACACCCGCGGCGGCCGGCTCACGTCCCGGAGCGTCGCCCGCATCGTGACGAAGTATTCCCGCAGCCTGCCGAGCGGACGGGTCAGCCCGCACGCGCTGCGCCATTCGTTTGCGACTCATCTGCTGGACGAGGGAGCGGACTTGCGCGCGATTCAGGAAATGTTGGGCCACGCGTCGCTCAATACAACCCAGAAATACACCCACCTGGCACCGAGCCAACTCATGGCGGTGTACGACAAGGCTCATCCCCGAGCGAGGCTGCAAGCCCCCGTTCGGGACAAGGGGGGCGCCGGACAGTCATGACGATCCGGTCCACCACGATTCTGTGCGTGCGACGGGACGGCCGCATCGCGATGGGCTGCGACGGCCAGGTGACCGTCGGCACCACCGTGATGAAGCACAATGCGAAAAAACTCCGGCGCATGCACCACGACCAGGTCTTGGCCGGCTTTGCCGGCGCCACCGCCGACGCCTTTACACTGTTCGAAAAATTCGAGGCCAAGCTGGAAGAATATCGCGGGAACCTGACCAGGGCCGCCGTGGAGCTGGCCAAGGATTGGCGGACCGACCGGATCCTCCGGCGGTTGGAAGCGCTGCTTGCCGTCGCCGACCTGGACCACTCGTTCGTGATCTCGGGCACCGGCGACGTGGTGGAGCCGGAAGACGGCATCCTGGCGATCGGGTCCGGCGGGCCTTATGCGCTGGCGGCCGCGCGCGCGTTGCTCGGCCATTCGACCTTGGACGCGCGCCGGATCGTCGAGGAATCCATGGCGATCGCCGGCGGCATCGACATCTACACCAACCAGCAGATCCTGATCGAAGAACTCAAACGGTGAGCCCCGCGGCGTCATGATGGCGGACCAACAGCCGGCCCTTCCCACTCTTCACAACCTCACCCCCAGGCAGATCGTCGAGGAATTGGACCGCTACGTGATCGGCCAGCGCGACGCGAAACGCATGGTCGCCATCGCCCTCCGTAACCGCTGGCGGCGGCAGCAGTTGACGCCCGACCTGCGCGACGAAGTGATGCCGAAGAACATCATCATGATCGGCCCGACCGGTGTCGGCAAAACGGAGATCGCGCGCCGGCTCGCCAAGTTGGCCCAGGCGCCGTTCCTCAAAGTCGAAGCCTCGAAGTTCACCGAGGTCGGCTACGTCGGGCGGGATGTGGAGTCCATCATCCGGGACCTCACGGAACTCGCCGTCAACATGGTCAAGGCGAAACACCTGGAGGACGTGCAGCACAAAGCGGAACAGCTCGGGGAAGAGCGGCTCCTCGACCTCTTGCTGCCCCCCATCACGCCGCGCTCCGGCCTCTTCGAAGAGGCAGGCCAGCCGGCCGCCGCGCAACCGGGCGCGGAGTCGTACGAGGCCACCCGCTCGAAGCTGCGCCTCCAATTGCGGGAAGGCAAACTCGATCATCGCTCCGTCGAACTGGAGGTCAAGGACCGGGCGCTGCCGATCGGCGTCATCTCGAACGTCGGCGGGCTGGAGGAGTTGGAAAGCGGCCTGCGCGAGATGCTCGGGGGCATGTTCCAGGGCAAAAAGAAAAAGCGTCTCATGAAAGTGCCGGAGGCGCTGAAACATCTCGCCCAGGAGGAAGCGCAGAAGCTGATCGACATGGACGAAGTCGTTCGGGAGGCGATCGCCAAGGTCGAGCAGGCCGGCATCGTCTTCCTGGACGAGATCGACAAGATCGCCGGGCGCGAGCGGAGCGCCGGCCCCGATGTGTCGCGGGAGGGCGTACAGCGCGACCTGCTGCCGATCGTCGAGGGCTCGACCGTGAATACGAAGTACGGGCCGGTCCAGACGGACCACATCCTGTTCATCGCCGCGGGAGCGTTCCACGTCGCCAAGCCCTCGGATTTGATTCCCGAATTGCAGGGCCGGTTCCCCATCCGGGTCGAGTTGAGCCCATTGACCAAAGAAGACTTCATCCGGATCTTGACCGAGCCCAAGGGCGCGCTGGTCCGGCAATACCAGGCGCTCCTGGCGACCGAAGGGATTACGCTGGATTTCACCAAGGACGGCTTGGAGGAAATCGCCGAGACGGCTGTCCAGGTGAACGACCGGACGGAAAACATCGGAGCGCGCCGGCTGTTCACCATCATGGAGCGATTGCTCGAACAGGTGTCGTTCGAAGGGCCCGAGTGGCCAGACAAGAAGGTCGTCATCGACGCGCAGTACGTCAAAGACCGCCTGCGCGACATCGTGAAGGATCAGGACCTGAGCCGGTTTATCCTTTGAAGCGGGTAAGGGGCGAGAGGCAAGGGGCCAGGGGTGAGAACCACTCCCCTCGCCTCGAGCCTCGTGGTTCTAGCCTGAGGAGCGAAGCGACGCATGAACAAACTCATCAAGAAAGCCAACATCCTCGTCGAGGCCCTGCCGTACATCCGCACGTTCGCGGGCAAAACGATCGTGATCAAGTACGGCGGCAAGGCCATGACGGAGGATGCGCTGAAGGACGGTTTCGCGCTGGATGTGGTCCTGTTCAAGTACGTCGGCCTCAACCCGGTCGTCGTGCACGGCGGCGGACCGCAGATCAACAAGATGCTGGATACGCTGGGGCTGGAAGCCAAGTTCCGCCACGGCGTGCGGATCACCGACCGGGCGACGATGGACATCGTGGAGATGGTGCTGGGCGGCAAGATCAACAAAGAGATCGTCGCGCTCATCAACCAACACGGCGGGCGGGCCGTCGGATTGACCGGCAAGGACGGCGATCTCATCCATGCCAAGCCGCTGACCATGAAAGCCTGGGCGGAAAGCATCGGGACGGAACACGACGGCTCGCCGGAGGAGGACTTCGGGTTGGTGGGAGACATCCAATCGGTCAATCCGCGCGTCATCGAAAAACTGCAGCAGGACAACTTCATTCCGGTCATCGCGCCGATCGGCACCGATCGCGCCGGCAACACGTACAACATCAACGCCGACCTCGTGGCCGGGGCGGTGGCCGGCGCGCTCAAAGCCGAAAAGCTGCTGGTGCTGACCGACGTCAAGGGCATCCGCGACGCGAAGGGCCGGCACGTCTCCACCCTGTCGCGTAAAGACATGCAGCGGATGGTCAAGAAAGGCACGATCGGCGAGGGCATGTTGCCCAAAGTCCATGCCTGTCTGATGGCGCTCGATGGGGGCGTCCGCAAGGCGCACATCATCGACGGCCGCATGCCCCACGCGATTCTCCTCGAAGTGTTCACGGACAAAGGCATCGGGACGGAGATTGTGTCCTGATTCGGTCATCCCTCGTCTCCGCGCGCATCTGGAGGCCCTCGTCGGCGAGCGCCATCCCCAGACCTCACCGGCCGCTCTCCTCCAAGCCGAACGCTATCTCCGAGAGCAATTCGCCGCGCTGGGCCTTGAGGTCACTGCGCACGAGTTCGAGGCCCCTGGCGGGACATACCGGAACGTCATCGCGACGTGCGCCCCACTGCGGGCATCGGCCAGAGCCGAACCGCCGCTCCTCGTCGCGGCGCACTTCGATACCGTGATGGGCTCGCCCGGCGCCGACGACAACGCCAGTGGGGTAGCGGCGCTGCTGGAGGTCGCCAGCCGTGTTCGGGAGGTCCCGTTAGGCCGGCCTGTGCGCTTCATCGCCTTCAATCTGGAAGAGGAAGACTTGCCTGTCGGGAGGCAGGGCCTCGTCGGCAGCCTGGCCTATGCCGCACATCTGCGAGCGACAGGCCAGAACATTCTCGGTGCGATCGTCCTGGAATGCGTCGGCTATGCGCGCTCTGAGGAAGGGACGCAGCAGGTCCCACCGGGTGTCCCGATCGCCGTGCCGTCCACGGGCAATTTCCTGGGCGTCGTCGGCAATGCCGCCTCAGCGGCCCTCACCGCCTCCATCGAGCAGGCCTCGAAGCCACACGTGCCGGTGGTCTCGCTGATCGTCCCTGGCAACGGGGAACTGCTCCCCGACACCAGACGCAGCGACCACGCCGCCTTCTGGCACCACGGCTACCCCGCCGTCATGCTCACCGACACCGCCAACTTCCGGAATCCGCATTACCACAGGCCGACGGATACGCTGGAGACGTTGGATCTGGAGTTCTTGAGCAAGGTCTCTGCAGCCGTGGCCGCTTCGGCCGCGGAGTTGGCCAATGGACCGCCTGTAAGCGTGGTGTGACGGAAACGTGTCGAACCCCGCTCGTAAGGAACAAGCTCCGCGTACCCTCTCTCCACCGACGCGCCAAGCCATCCGCCGCATCTTTGACACGCTCGACTACTCCACCCTCGGCCGTGTGTACTGCGACGAGGGCGGGGATGCGTTTTGGAACGCCAAACGCGGGCCATGCCAGCGGTTGGGGATCGAGCTGGCCGAGGCGCTGATGGCGCGGCTGAAGCCAGGCGGACGGAGTCTCTACGTCGGGGCCGGGGTGGTCGAGCTCCCGATGCTGGTGATGGAGACGCTGGAACTCCGCCGCGAGGTGACGGCCTATAACCTGCGGGCCGACGAAGTGGCGGTGCTGAACCGGGCCTGCAAGGGGTTGCCGTTCGAGTTCGCGGCTGCTGATGCGGGGACGGCGCCGGGCGTGTTCGATCACCTCTGGATCGTGAGTGTGTTGAACGATCCGGAGCGGTTTCCCGATCTGGCCGCGCTCTCCTATGGCCGAGCCGACCCCGTCACATTCGATCCGAAGAAGTTTTCGGCCGAGCGCCGCGTCGTGAGGGCCCTCGCCGACCGGTGCCTGCGCAAGATGCGGCTTCCCGCGCTGGTCACGACCTCGGTGGAGGAACTGGTCTGGATCGCCGAATGGTGCCACCGGCGGGGCATCCCCTACCGAGTGGGAAATGAGCGGTACCCCACCGCGACCGTGGGCGATCCGGTGTGTTTTGTTCGGATCGGCTCCACCCCTCACCCTCACTCGATCCCACCCCTCTTCCACGAGAGGGAAAAGAGGCGGAGGCGATGAGAGGAGCTGGCCCCGTGGGTGAACAGGAGGGCGGCTCAGACCGTGAAACCGGTCTTGGCTTTGGCCGGGTCGGCCAGGTACTGACGGGCATAGCGCACGTAGTTCTCAGCCGACTCTCTGATCCAGGCCAATTCCTTGTCGGTCACCGGCCGCCGGACTCGCGCCGGGGCTCCCAGAATCACGCTTTTGGGCGGCACGACCGTGCCCTCGGTGACCAGCGCGCCGGCGCCGACGACCGAATCCTCGCCGATCATCGCTCCGTCCATGATGATCGCGCCCATGCCGACCAACACGCGATCCTTGATCGTGCAGCCGTGCAGGACCACATGGTGGCCGATCGTCACGTCATCGCCGATGACGAGCGGCGCCGTGTCATGCGTGACGTGGAGCACGCAGAGGTCTTGGATGTTCGTTCTCGCACCGATCCGGATGTAGTGGACATCGCCCCGGATCACGGCGTGGAACCAGGCGCTCGAGTCCTCGCCCATCACCACGTCGCCGATGACGACGGCCGTCTCTTCAATGAAGCAGGATGGCGGAATCGTCGGCCTGATGCCTTGGAAGGTCCGAATCATACCGACACTGTAGGGGATGAGGTGCAGTGAGAGCAAGCCCGCACGGCCCGTCGTTGACAGCCTTTTCATGCGTCCCGTAGACTGTCGCCCGATGTCGCGCAAAACACTCCCGATGGCCGGCGAAACACGGAGGCCCCCTCACCCTCCCCTCTCCCCCAAGAAAGGGGAGTGGGTGAAGGAGCCGAAGACCACGATCGGCTTCGTGAACCTGGGCTGTTCCAAGAACCAGGTGGATGCCGAAATCATGCTCGGCTCGCTCGTGACGAACGGCTTCGAGCTGACCGCCGAGGCGGAGAAAGCCGACGTGGTGATCATCAACACCTGCGGCTTCATCGAAGAGGCCAAGCAGGAATCCATCAACACCATCATCGAGCACGGCGACCTGAAACAGTCGGGCTCCTGCAAAATCCTGATCGCCGCCGGCTGCCTGGCCCAGCGCTATCAGGGCGAATTGCTGAAGGAGCTCCCGGAGTTGGACGCGGTCGTGGGGACCGGCGAGTTCGGTCGGATCGCCGAGATCTGCCGGGAACTCCTGCGACCGAAACGGAAGGCCCGACGCATGTGGTTCAGCCCTCCGCCCTATCTCTACGACGAACTGGCGCCGCGCGTCCGCTTGGGGAAGGCCCATAGCGCCTATGTGAAGATCGCCGAGGGTTGTAACCGAAACTGCGCCTTCTGCGCGATTCCGATCATGCGCGGCAAACAGCGAAGCCGGCCGATCGAGTCCATTGTCGCCGAGGCGCGCCGCCTGGCCGACGAAGGGGTGAAAGAACTCAACCTCATCTCGCAGGACACCATCAACTACGGGGTGGATTTGGGGCTGCGGCAAGGGCTCGTGGCGCTGTTGCGCGAGTTGGTCCTCATCAAGGGACTGCGCTGGATTAGGCCGTTCTATCTCTATCCGCAGCAGGTCACGGACGAGCTGCTCGATCTCTACGCCGGCGAGGAGAAGATCGCGAAGTACATCGATATGCCGCTGCAGCACGTCAACGACCGGATGCTCAAACGGATGCACCGGCTGGGCGACCGGGCGGCGATCGAGCGATTGGTCGACCGGATCAGGACCCGCATTCCCGGCGTGGCCTTCCGGACTGCGTTTATCGTCGGGTTTCCTGGGGAAACCGACGCCGCCTTCGAGGAATTGAAAGCGTATGTGGAACAGACGGAATTCGACCGGGTGGCGGTGTTTCTGTACTCGGATGAAGAAGGCACGCCGGCGGCGAAGCTGGACGGCAAAGTCGACCGCACCGTGATGGAAGACCGTCGCAACGAGTTGTTGGCCATTCAAGAGTCGATCGCCTCGGCCAAAGGTCGAGAGCAGGTCGGCCGGACGCTGGAGGTGTTGGTGGACGGGCCGTCGGAAGAAACCGATCTGCTCCTCGAAGGCCGCCACGAAGGCCAGGCGCCCGACATCGACGGCGTGGTGTACCTCAACGACGTGGCCCCCCATCTTGCCGGTCCGGCCCAGGCCTGGCAAGCCCCGCTCGACTCCCTCACCCGCCCGCCCCAGGCTGGCCGAGACCGGCCCAACCCTCGGCCTGGCGACGTTGTCAAAGTCGAAATCACCGACGCGGCCGCCTACGATCTCGTCGGAACGATCGTGGGGTGACGCACGCCCATGCAGACGCGCCCTGCGAACCGCGAACGCACCCTTGACAGCCTGCCGAAGATTTCGCATGATGCGCGCGGCCAAAGCGAGGGCGCATGCGCGACGTCTTGGTGGCGGTCTGTGGGCTCACGCCGCAAGTCGTAACCGAAACCCTCTGGGCGCTGCATCACCGCACCCCGCCCGTTGATCCTGCCGAAATCTGGATTCTGACCACCCAGGCCGGCCAATC
>JBBIOW010000041.1:0-232 GCA_037443165.1 Nitrospiraceae bacterium
ATGCAGATCAATCCAGCAATCGAGTGAGACGGCCGGAACGCGGCTCGTCAATCAGATGGGATTCTATTCGAGGACACTACGCGAGACAACCATCGCGCACTGGGAACTGGGATGGCACTCGATGTCTACTTTGGGGCGGATGGTGATTGACAGGTACTCAATGCCAATGGATCAAGTTCGCGGCCGGAGAATCGATTCGGCGGAATTTCGCGAATTGCGATGTGGGACATGT
>JBBIOW010000041.1:246-19321 GCA_037443165.1 Nitrospiraceae bacterium
CCTACAACTCATCGCGACGTCATAGTGATAATTGGGTCGCGGCTTCAGCAACGTCTCATCCGTGATGGTGCCGGCCAGCATTCCGGCTTGGGCGTCGGGGAGCGCGCCCTCTCGTTTCCACTGCTCGATCGCATCGCGGAGGACCGAGTCCTGTCTCCGTGGAAGTTTCATGACCGCCTCACAGGCGAAAAGTGCCTCGCGACCGTTCAGTCTCAGGATGTGGGAACGCCGAATGCTTGTGTTCTCCCGTTACGCCGACGAATAAGGAAGTCATCGGCAGTTCAAACACCCAACTAAACCTGGATGTGTGACCGTGGCGGGAAAACCGAGTGACGATCTGCCGCCGGGAATGTTATCTTGGCTCTTCCGGAAATTGTATGGGTCCAACCTGGGGTCTGGGTCGGTCTGCGTCGCGAATCGCGGTTCACCCGTTGCAACCGAGAGCAACGGGTACCCGGGCACCGCGACTTAGCAGGCAGCGACGGTGCGCGCAGCGCAGGCCGACCCGGCCCCCTGTCAGAACCAGCAGATGTCACGAACCCCGGATGACAACGGTGTACCCACACAGGATCCGGAAGAGCCGATATTGATAAGCCTGAACATGCTACTGGCTCTGTTCGTCGACATACTCTAGAAACTGACCGACAGTGCAGCGTGGCAGTTTTTTGCTTCTGGCAAGACTAGATGGCTCTCTTTCGATAACTTTCAGGTCTCCAGCAATTACAAGTTGTGTATAATCGGCGCCGTTGAACAGGGTACGGAGAGCCTCTGCTGGGACAGATTCTACGAGTTCTGGGAGGTTGGGGTCATGTTCCATCAGCGAATTATTGAGGAACTTAGAAAGTCTGTCTCAGGGACATGCGACCCCATGGCGTTTGAGCGGTGGCTCTTGTTCAACCATCAGCGCATCCTCGATTCAGGCGAAGAGTCTGCGATCATGTTGGCGAATGAACTGAATGTTTTGTTTGTAGAACAAGGGGAAGACCTTGTATCAGCAGAAGAATTAGCATTCAGGCTTTCTGAGATTCTCAAACGAGAGGAATCTTCGGTCTCCCTGCAAATTGGCCAGGTGCCTGTTCGGACTGCGGCAGCTAGCACAGTGCGAAAGCACATGCAAACTGCGGGTCAAATTACTGACGTACATCTCAGTCTCCAGGCTGTTTAAAGAACTGAGGAAGGTAAACGGCCCTCAGAGGAATCCGCATCCATCGCATCTCGTTCACGGAAATATCAAACCACCAAGTTCCTACCTGATCGATCTTCATCCTGACATTCAGGGTAATATCGAAGCCGGCGTCATCTGGGCCTGGAAGATGGACTGGGTGATTGAGTTCGACGGCAACTTCGTCAATTGGTTTCCTAATCTGCACCTTGATTTGGTAGGTCCCACGTGCCGCTCCAGCCTTTAGACGGATCAATAGTGCGACTGGGAATTCAAATGTGTCCATCGTCGTCGGGGGAGACAAGCCAACCCCCACTGCTGACCGATTCACCTGATCGATGATCCTCACCGCAGTTTTAAACCGTCCTTCTCTTCGAGAAGTTTTTCGCAAAGAAAGGCATTGAGAAATGGCCCAATCGTTGGATCCGGTTTGAAATCTGGCTCAGGCGACATACACCTACTCCCTGGCTTATCCTCTGGCTGCTTTAGCGAGACAGGTTTTACTACATGCTGTTGTGTTCATGAGTGTGCGTGCGACTGGCTATAGACCGCCTGCCGCTGCCTTACGTAAACCCACCAGAAAAAGAGTAGCAAAAGCCTAGATTCGCTAGTTCGCTAAATGCGTAGATGGGAATCAGTATGAATGCTCTGCGGGCAAGAAAGACACTTGGCTGCTCCTTTTTCCCTCCTCTGTAAGGGCAAGCCCCTGTCTTCGACTACCTCCCAGCACCACGGAGGTCTCCCATGTCTACGTCCACCCACTACGATGTCATCATTATCGGGACCGGTCTAGGTGGCGGAACGCTGGCGTATAAGCTGGCACCGTCGGGGAAGAAGATTCTGTTGCTGGAACGCGGCGGCTACCTCCCGCGGGAAAAGGACAACTGGAGTTCTCGCGCTGTCTTTGTGGAAAACAAATACAAGGCGAACGTGACGTGGCGGGACAAGAACGGGAACGCATTTCATCCCGGTATTCATTACTGCGTCGGCGGGAACAGCAAGGTCTATGGCGCGGCGCTGCTGCGCTTCCGCAAGCAGGATTTCGAAGAGATCAAACACCACGGCGGCATCTCGCCGGCGTGGCCGATCTGCTATGAGGACCTGGAGCCCTATTACACCCAGGCGGAGCACCTCTACCACGTGCATGGGAACCGGGGCGAAGATCCGACGGAGCCGCCGGCCGGCGCGCCGTACAAGTATCCGGCTCTGCCACACGAGCCGCGGATTCAGGAGCTGCATGACGATTGGCAGAAGCTCGGCTATCGGCCGTTCCACCTGCCGGTCGGGGTGATGCGCGATGAGGAACGGCCGGAACGGGCGCCCTGTATCCGCTGCAACACCTGCGACGGCTTTCCCTGTCTCGTGAACGCCAAGGCGGACGCCCAGGTGGTCTGCGTCGATCCGGCGCTGAAGTATCCGAACGTGACGCTAGTCACCAATGCGCTTGTGACGAGGCTGGAGGCGAGGGGCTCGGGGCGTGAGGTCACCGGAGTCGCGGTGGAGCACAATGGGCAGACGGAAATCTATCGCGGGAGCATCGTCGTCGTGTCCTGCGGCGCGATCAATTCGGCAGCGTTGCTGCTTAAGTCGGCAAATGAGAAACACCCGAACGGTCTGGCCAATTCGTCCGGCGTGGTCGGCCGGCACTACATGTGCCACAACAACTCGGTGATGCTGGCGATTTCGAAGAAGCCCAACCCGACCGTGTTCCAGAAGACGATCGGCCTCAATGATTTTTACCACCGGTCCAACGATTGGGACTATCCGATGGGCCACATTTCGATGGTGGGCAAACAGGACCTGGAATCGCTACGGGCCGGGGCGCCCGCCTTCGCGCCGGGGCTCGCGCTGGATTTCATCGCCCAACACTCGCTGGATTTCTGGATAACCTCGGAAGATCGGCCTGATCCAAACAACCGCGTCTTGGTGGACAAGGACGGGAACATCTCGTTGCACTATACGGAGAACAATCTCGAAAGGCACAAACGCCTGGCGGCGAAACTGAAAGGGATGCTGAAACATTTCGGGTGTGAGCGGCATCTGATCCCCCACCATTTGTATCTCGGCAAAAAGATTCCCATCGCCGGCACGGCGCACCAGTGCGGCACGGTCCGGTTCGGTCGAGACCCCAAGACCTCCGCGCTGGATGTGGATTGCAAAGCCCACGATCTCGACAACCTGTATGTTGTGGATGCGAGCTTCTTTGTGTCGAGCACGGCGGTGAATCCGTCGTTGACGATCATGGCGAACGCGCTGCGAGTCGGCGAGCATTTGCTCGGCCGACTCGCGTGAAGCGCCTCCTCTCACAGGGGGAGAGGGTCAAAGAGGAGGCAAGTGCAGCGAAGTGCTATGAAACGGGATTCGTTCAACCTGCTCGCAGTTCTTGTCGTCGGTCTGGTATGGCTCTTTACGCCTGCGTCTGCCCAACAGGTGAATGGAAGGTCCGTCGCCGTTCAGTCCGTGGCTTCGGTCGGGTTCACCGTGTCGGACATGGATCGGGCCGTGGTGTTTTACTCGGAGGTGCTGGATTTCAAGAAAGTCAGCGACGTGGAGGTAGACGGCCCGGAATACGACCGCCTCTGGGGCATCTTCGGGGTGCGAGCGTGGGTGGTGCGGATGCATCTCGGCGAGCAGCGGCTGGAGCTGATTCAATTTCTTGCGCCGCCGGATGCCAGGGCGATTCCGGTGCCGTCGTATAGCAACGACCTTTGGTTCCAGCACTTCGCCATTGTGGTGCGTGACATGGAGACGGCCTGGACACGATTGCGCCGGCACCATGTCCGGCAAATTTCGCCGCGTCCGCAGACGATTCCGATTTCGAATCCCGCCGCTGCCGGCGTCAAAGCCATCAAGTTCCGCGATCCGGACGGGCATAACCTGGAATTGCTCTGGTTCCCGGACGGCAAAGGCAACCCGATCTGGAAGCGACCCGGCTCAGACCTCTTCCTCGGCATCAATCACACGGCCATGACCGTGCGGAGCACGGAGAACAGCTTCAAGTTCTATCGCGATCTGCTGGGCATGGTCGTCGCCGGCGGTTCGTTGAATGTCGGGACCGAGCAGGAGTACCTCGACAGCCTGCCCGGCGCCCGCGCGCGCGTGACAGGCCTGGCTCCCAAGATGGGCCCGCCCGGCGTCGAGTTCTTGGAATACGAACTGCCGACTGCAGGCCGTCCGTTCCCGATGGATTCGCGCCCGACCGATCTGTGGCATTGGCAGACGACGCTGGTCGTGTCCGACGCGGAAGCGGCTGCGGCACAGTTACGCGGCATAGGGCAAGTGGTGTCCTCGGGTGTCGTAACGATGCCCGATGGGAGCTTAGGATTCAAGAAGGGCTTCCTCGTTCGCGACCCGGATGGCCATGTGATGCAAGTCGTCGAACAGTGAGAGATCACGCAGATCCAGAGAGAAAATAACCGGCCAACACCGCGCATTGCACCTCGCCCGATCGGAGTGCTACACTTCGTGGCCCCATTGTTCCCCAGTAGGCAACATCCTGTAGGCCGGCAGTAACGGAAAGGGTGGGCATGGCACAGCACGGCGGTGCCCTGGACGATCCGACCCGTCTGGACGCGCTGCGCTCCTACGATATCCTCGATACTCCACCCGAGCCGGCGTTCGATCGGTTGGCCAAGCTTGCTTCGCACCTTTGCGGCACTTCCTACGCCGCCATCACATTCCTTGACAACGCCAGACAGTTCTTCAAGGCGAGAGTCGGGCTCGCCGACGCCGATATGTCCACCAACCCGGCATTTTGCGATCTGGCGATCCGCCAGTCCGATCTGTTCGTGGTTCGCGACGCCGCGCAGGATGATCGCTTCGTCACGCACCCGCTCGTGACGCAGGGGGCCTGCATTCGGTTCTACGCCGGCGCGCCATTGAGGACTGCAGACGGGCATGCCCTCGGCACGCTCTGTGTGATGGACCGGGTCCCGCGCCAGCTCACCAAGGAGCAGGCGGACGCGCTGCTGGCATTAGGGCACGAGGTCATGACCGAACTGGAATTGCGCCGCGCGCGCAGAGATCCGGCGGCCAGCGCACTCCGGCAAGATGCGCAATTCATGGCGCGCCATAAGGCGGACGAGTTCCTCCGCTCGCTCGTCGAAGGCACGATCTCCTCGACCGGCAGCGACTTTCTGCGCGAATTGGTCCGGCAGGTCGCCGCCGCGCTGGGCATTCGCTATGCCTTCGTCGGCTTTCTCCTCCCTGCTGATCGCATCCGGACGCTCGCCTTTTGGAAGGGCGACGGCTACATCGACCAGATCGAGTACAGTTTGGAGGGGACGCCTTGCACCAAGGTGATTGCTGGCGAAACCTGCCATTACGAGCAAGACGTCCAAAAGTTATTTCCGCGCGATCGGGATCTGGTGACGTTGGGGGTCACGAGCTATCTGGCTGTGCCGCTGAAAGACCCTAATGGGAAAGTCCTCGGACACCTGGTCGCGATGGATGTGAAGCCCATGAGGTTGACGCCCGAGGAAATCGAGGTGTTCAAGCTGTTCGGAGAGCGGGCCGGAGTCGAAGTCTATCGCCGGGTTATGGAGCTGTCCCTCCAGAAGCGCGAGACGACGCTGCGCGCCATCTCGGAAGGCACCGCGGCTGTGGTGGGCGGCCAGTTCTTCCACTCGCTTGTCAAGAATCTGGCAACGGCCCTCGACGTGACCTACGCCTTTGTGTCGGAATTCTGCGCCGATCGGACCAAAGTGCGGACGTTGGCCTTCTGGGCCGGAGACCACTTCAAAGCCAACTTCGAGTACGCCATTACAGGAACGCCCTGCGAAAAAGTGCTGGCCGGTGAGCTGTACCACTGTGCGGACAAGGTGGCGGAGCGATTCCCGCTCCACAAGGAAGACCTGGAGGATCTCGGCGTCCAAAGTTATCTGGCGATTCCGGTGACGAGCGCGGGCGGGCAGGTGTTGGGACACTTGGCCGTGATGGATACCAAGCCGATGGAGCTTGAGCATCTCGATCTCTCCGTCTTCAAGACCTTCGGAGCGCGAGCCGGCGCCGAGTTGGAACGCACGCACATGGAAGCGCTCTTGAAAGAAAACGAAGAGCGGCTGCGCGATCTCTTCGACGAAGCCCCGATCGCCTATGTGCACGAAGGGTTGGATACCCGGTTTATCCGGGCCAACCGCACGGCGATGAAAACCTTGGGCATCACGCCGGATGAAGTCGAAGGCACGTACGGCAGGACCTTCATCCCCGATACGCCCGAGGCGCAGCGCCGCCTGAAAGAGGCGCTCGAATCCATCGGCCGCGGGACCGACACCAGCGGCGTCGTGCTCGAGCTGCGCCGCAAGGACAATGGCAAGCCGCTTTGGATTCAGTGGTGGTCGCGGCCGGACCCGAACGGGACCTACACGCGTACGATGTTCCTCGACATCACCGACAAGGTGTTGATGGAGCAGGAGAAGGCGCGGTTGGAAGCCGCGAACGTCTACCTGCAGGAAGAGATCAAGACGGCCCACAACTTCGAAGAAATCATCGGGACCTCGACCGCGATCAAGAAAGTCCTGCAGGCGGTCGAAAAAGTCGCGGCGACGGATGCGACGGTGCTCGTCGCCGGCGAAACGGGGACGGGCAAGGAATTGATCGCTCGCGCGATCCACCACCTGAGCAACCGGAAAGACGGCGTGCTGGTGAAAGTGAATTGCGCGGCCATCCCAGCCGGGCTGATCGAGAGCGAGCTCTTCGGGCACGAGAAGGGCGCCTTCACCGGCGCGCTGACGCGCAAGATCGGCCGTTTCGAGTTGGCGGACAAAGGGACGATCTTCCTGGACGAGGTCGGCGAAATCCTGCTGGAGTTGCAGACGAAATTGCTGCGGGTGTTGCAGGAAGGCGAGTTCGAGCGGCTGGGGAGCACCAAGACGTTGAAAGTGAACGTGCGCGTGATCGCCGCCACAAACCGCGACTTGGAAAAGGAAGTGCGCGAAGGCTGGTTCCGGTCGGATCTCTACTATCGACTCAAAGTGTTTCCGATCGTACTCCCGCCTTTGCGCGACCGGCAGCAGGACATCCCGTTGTTGGCGGCCTACTTCGCGAAGAAATTCTCCGCTGCGATGAGGAAGAAGGTCGAGTCGGTGTCGGCTGCGGCGACGGAGGCCCTCAGAAGCTATCCCTGGCCCGGCAACATCCGCGAGCTGGAGCATGTGATCGAGCGCGCGTTGATTCTGAGCCAGGGGTCGGAGCTCGATCTCGGTGATTGGATTCCGAAGAGCACGGCCGCGACCGGCGCCGGGTCGGCGGCCACCCTCGAAGAAGTCGAGCGTGCGCACATCGTCGCAGTCCTCACCCATACCAATTGGCGCGTCAGCGGGGACAAGGGCGCGGCCAGGATTCTTGGGCTGAACCCCACGACGCTGGAAGCCCGCATGAAGAAGCTGGGCATCAGAAGACCTGCCTGAACACCGTCAACCCTCAATCGCCATGGGTCAAATGGCGGGAGCCGTCGACCTCGGTCCCGCGGTTTCGCTTGCCGAATGACGAATCACGAATGACGTGTGATGAGCGGCGCCTTGCGCGCAGCGCTCCCAACATTTCGTGAGCGTCCCAATATTTTGGGAATGGCCTTTGGATTTTTCCTTTCTTTGACGACAGGTCCCTCCTGGGGCAGCTCGTAGTTTCTTGGCAATCTTTCAACAGGTTAGAGTGATGATCCTCGCCTGTGCCGAAGTTCGGCACAGGCGTTGCTCAACAACCAGGGCAACGAGGGAGACAGACGAGATGCTGAAAATTACGAAGACTGAGACGAACGGAAGCCGAGTGATCCTGAAACTGGAAGGCAAGATCACCGCTCAATGGGCCGCGCTGCTCGACCAAGAATGCCGAGCGGCCCTTCAGAGGGGTCGCGCCGTTGAATTGGATTGCACGGGCGTGGATTTCTTGGACAAAAACGGGGTGGCGGTGTTGAGGCACCTTCCCCGAAAGCGAGTCACTCTCATGAATGTCTCCGGGTATCTGACGGAGCTGCTTCAGAGCGGAGGCCGGTCGTGAATTCAGTCGTCACCACCTATACAGGGACCATGAATGAAGCGTCGGCGGTGCCCGGGGCTCGGATTGAAACCAAAACGTCCGGCGCATCGAAGGACGAGCGGGAACAGGTCGCCCGGCTCCGTCAGGGCGATGCAGCGGCCTTCGATCAACTGGTCACTACACACCACAGCGCGCTGATCCGCATGGCGATGGGGTATGTCGCCGATCGGGAAGTGGCGCAAGAAGTGGTTCAAGATACTTGGATGGCGGTGATCGAGAGCCTCGACCGATTCGAGGGCCGGTCGTCGCTTAAAACCTGGATCTTCGGCATTCTGATCCACAAAGCCAAAGATCGCGGCGTCCGCGAGAAGCGGGAGGCCGCGTTCTCTTCGTTCGAGTCACATGAGGACGAAAGCGACGAAGCGGTGGACCCGTCCAGGTTCCACCGAGTCGGCGAGTTGGCCGGGCGGTGGGCATTCCCTCCGCAACCCTGGGACGGGCAAACCCCGGAAAGGCTCCTGGCATCGAAACAGGCGACGGACTGCTTGCAGCGGGCCATCGCGGACCTACCCCTGACCCTCCGGGAAGTGTTCGTGCTTCGGGATGTCGAAGGCGTCGAGTCGAAGGAGATCTGTGGACTTCTCAAGATCACCGACACCAACCTCTATGTCCGGTTGCACCGGGCGCGGGAGCGGGTACGGCGGGCGCTCGAGCAGCATTTCACAGGTCGGTAATCATCGCCCAAGCTGTCTACGTTTCTGAAAATTCTTCTTTTCATATCACCCCTCCTTAGCGCGCATAATTCATGAAGGCTTCTACTGCAACCGTCGGGACGCCGCTCCGACAAGCCTGCACGCGGCCTTGCGGCGTGCAGGCGGGCGTGCTCACCGCTCGGTCGGTCGACATACTGTTGCAAGTATGCCTTCCTCCCTCGCAGCTGTGCTTGCCCGTCTCGCAAGGCGTCTCAACGGTTTCGTGGCGAACCCTCATGAATTATGCGCGTTAGGCTCTGCTCCTCCTGACCTCCCCGAACAAAGGGGAGGACTTTCAGAGCAGTCAGAACGTATACACCAGCAACGCGTTGGTCTGGAACCGGATGTACACGGTGGCGATCTGGGTGAAGTCCGCCAGCACCTTGAACAGGAATCGCTGCGGGAGTTTCGTCGTGTACGAGGCGTGCGCGTCGCCGCCGACCCGAAAGACCGGCGACTTCGTCGCCTCGTCGATGTACTGTATTGCCGGGCCGGCCGCCATGTAGAATTCGTCCTTGTTCTCGGTGATGTAGGTAGCCGAGAGACGCGGGATCTGATTCACGAAGACGCTGGGGCTGAAATAGCCGCCCGGCAGCGGTTCGACGGCGCTGGGCCGGAAGCCGGACTGATCCTCGGCGTAGTGGGTGAGGTAGAAAAGATATTCCGCGTAGACGTCCCAGCGGTCGTCCTGCCAGAACGGCACCGCGAGCTTGGCATCGATCCCCACCTGGCCGTTGTTGTCGAGGTTCTCGGCCGAGACCCACCCCACGAACGGCGTCACGTCAACCCGCGCCTCGCCGGTTTCAAAGGTAAGGTCGGAGTAAAAGAGCGTCGAACGAGCGAGACCGAGGAGGGGCCCTGTCTTGCGCGATCCCACCAGCGCGGCGAACGAGTCATACCGGAATTCCCGCTTCACGCCGGGCCGGACCGTGAAGGCCGTGGCCTCGTGCGTGAACTCGAACTTGTAGGCCAGCCCGTCGCCTCTGGTCACCCCGTGATACTCCAGAAGGGCGTCCAGGCGGATCGTCGGGTTGAACCGCAGTTGGTTCCCGAGCGACAGATACCCGCCCGATCGATTCTCCGAGGAATCCCAGAAGTGTTCGGCTCCCACCTCCAGCGTACTCGTGGTGAATGGCGTCAGGTCCATCTTCCCCCGCGAGCCGAGCCGAAGTCCGTACAGTTCGAAGGGCCGTTCAGGCTGGATGAGGACCCCCACCGTGCCTTCCACCGTCGGCTCCCGGCCTTTCATCATTTCACGGCGCAGCACGGTCATGTCGCCGGGTTCGCGTCTGGAATAGTCGCGAGCGAGATTGGTGTAGTACAGCGCCTTGTCGTTGTCGCCCAGCCAGGCGTAGGCCTTGGCCAATCCGCGGTGAGCCTCGACGTTGCGGGGTTCCTTGGCCAGGACCTTTTCATACTGGACGATGGCCTCCTGGCTGGTCTCTTTGCGCCTCGCCAGATGGGCCGCGTACTTGAGCCGCATGTGCGGGTCATCCTTCCGCTTCAGTCCCATCCGGTAATACTTCATCATGTCTTTCTCGCGGTAGGCGTAACGTGACCATTCGAGCGCCTGAGCCTGTCTGAACGCGATCTCAGGATCGTCCTCCCACTTGGCAAGATATCGGTCGAACTGCTCGATCGCTTTGTCCTTCAAACCCTGTTTCTCATACGCGAGACCCAGGCTGCGCATAGCCTCTCGGTTGTCCGGATTCTTCTCTACGACTTTTTCGAACGCCTCGATCGCCGCCTTGTAGTTGCCGATCTCCATGTTCGCCCGCCCGCGGGACATGTACCAGGACTCGGTGAAGTCGGTGGCCCAGGCTGGTGCGCTCCCGAAGACTGCGCACAGCAGGCCTGCGGCCGAAAGCATCGTTCTCAACCAGGTCATCGTGATGGCCTCATGAATGCGAATGTTCGACGGCGAGCGAGAGCGCCGGTTCCGGCTCGCGCTCTCGCGGGGGTTGCGCGTCGGCACGCAGGCCGACGCGGCTGAAGACAAAAAGGACGCGGCGTTGATACATGGGGCGGAATGGCGCATCGACGTGCACGGGGTTGAGGAAGCGCCACTGTCCCTCCTGCGGAACCCGGCCGCTCAGACAGAACACGCCGGCGCCGCGCGGGGACCAGTCGCGGACCAGCACCAGCCTCCGGTGCGAATCGATCCGGACATGTGCAAGCCGCCAGGTCTTGCGGCGAACGGCGCGGCGGCGAGTCCGCCTTGCCGGTCGAAATGCGAGCGCGATCCCGCGGAAAAACTGCCAGGCCATGACAAGATTGCTCCGCACGCGGGCTTCGTGTGCGTCTCGCCAGGTGTTCGGGTCGGCGAACAAGTTCAAGATCAATGCCCGGCGGATCTCCTGGTTCGCGTCCAGAATGGCGAGGCCGCATCGGTATCGGCGGCCGACCCGTTCGTGGTAAACGACCCGACAGCGGCACGTCACGGGGCGCCGGTCGTGCAGCGTCAGTTCGACAGAGAGCGGGATAGGGTCGGCTGAGGAAGTGAAGAACGAGACACCGGTCAGGCTGAAGTCCGCGGTCTGCCCATGCATGGTGAAGGTGTTTTCCTGCAGGGTGAACGACACGGATTTTCGGACCCGCTCTTCCGCGCGGCGTTGTGGCTTCTCCCAGGCGATGAGGAGTCCGGCCAGCAACAGGAGCAGATTCAGCGAAGCCCAACTCAGGTTGAAGAAGTAGGCGTCCTTTTCGATACCGAAATAGAAGAACTCCGCCAGGCCCTTGCCGATGGCGATGATCGTGATGACGGTGGCGAGGACGAGGCCTTTTGCGGAACCCCAGGCGAACTTCCTCCGGTCCGACGTGAGGCCCTTCGGCGTGACCTTGAAGCCAAGCCGTTTGGGGAGCAGCAGATCGAACATAGATCGGAAGAGAGGGAAGCTGACAGGCATTTCATAGAGAGACGCCCAGAGCAGCCGGGGCCAGCCGGGCAGGAGCGCGTAAGACAACAACGGCAGGACGACGAGAAACGGAAGCAGGTAGGCGACCAGGATCGAGACATCCGAGAAAATCGGATGGAGGTGGAACAGGAGGTAGTAGAGCGGTGTGATCCAGAAGACGACCCGCGCGGCGGGAAAGAAGAAATAGTACAGCGAGGCGAAATAGCCCAGACGCTGGCGTAGTGTCAGTCCCCGGCAGAACAGCGGGTTATCCCTGAAAAAGATGTGCAGGCAGCCGAGCATCCAGCGCCGCCGTTGCACGATGTAGGACGACAGATTCTCTGCCGTCAGGCCGACGGCGAGATCCTTGTCCAAGAAGACTGACCGCCATCCCTTGGCGTGCAAGTGTTGGCTGGTGTGGATGTCCTCGGTGATGCTCATCAGGTTGAAGCCGTTGATCTCCATGATCGCGCTGCGCCGGAAGACTGCGCCGCTGCCGGCGAAGAACGCGCCGTTCCACGGCGCGCGTCCGCCCTGAATGGCGTGGTTGAACAGATCCTGCTCGTTCGGAATCCGCGGTCCGGCGGCGAACGCGCGTTGATAGATGTCCTGGTTGTAGAAGTGGTGGGGCGTCTGGACGAACGCCACCTTCGGATCGGCGAAGAAGGGCACGGTCTCCCGGAGAAAGCTCGTGACCGGAATGTGGTCGGTATCGAAGACGACGACCAGGTCGCCCGAAGTGCGGGTCAAGGCATGGTTCAAGTTACCGGCCTTGGCATGACGGCGAGGCCCCTTGAGATAGACGGCGCCGTAGTCGGCGGCCAGCTTAGCCACTTCCGGCCGGTGGCCGTCATCCAGGACATAGAGGCGCTTGTTCGGATACTCGATCGCGCCGGCGCCGATGAGGGTCTTTTCGAGGATGTCACACGACTCCGTGTAGATCGGAATGAAGACGTCCACGGACGGCGCGAAACCGGGCGGCACCTGAGGAAGCGTGTGGCACGGCTGTTTCCTTCCCAATCCCACTTGTACCAGGAGCAGCACAACCGTCGAGAAGGCGTAGAGCTCCGCCGCCCAAAGCGCGAGGCTGATGAACGGGCCGGCCGGCTCCACGAAGTTCAGCGTGTGCGTGAAGCGCCAGACGAGATAGCGTCCGCACAGCGCGAAGCCGCAAGCGAGAAACGCAAGCTTCAGCAGTGGGTGGTACTGCGCCACGAAATACAGGCCGATCGTCACGACGAACAGCTCCCAGGGGAAATGGGCCGAGAAGCCTTTGAAGTCGAACGGCCGGAGAAAGCCGAGGAACTCGTCGTAGGCCCGGATCAGGTGCAGCTCGAACGCCCGGCCGAACCACAGCCAGTTGTGAAGATAGTAGGGAGTGTCCTTGCCGGCGATGGCCTTGTTGTGCAGAGTCCCGAGCTTCGCTTCGCTGAGGACTCGAGCGAGATCGTGCTCCTCCTGGAGAGCGAGCGCGTGGATGGTCGCATAGAGCGGAAGCCCTTCGAAAGTGGAACTGGGCTCGCCGGTCACGGTGTACTGGTCGAAGAATTTCTTGCGCGCCTGCCATTCTTTCCAAAAGAACGCCAGCATGTGGTGGCGGAGATCGCTCTCGATGCGGCGGCCAAACCAACTCGCGTCCACCGCTATACGCCAGAACAGCGGCACCGCATCATAGCCGAACCTGGCCGCGGCGCCGGATTGCGGATGCTTCAGCAGCAGCTCACCGGTGCGCTTGTCGAGGTAGATGATCTCCGGCGGCACCGGCAGCTTCTTCTCGACGTAGAGCCACCGGAGGATGGCGTAAGCGCTCTCGATGAGCTGTCTCCACGGATGGCGCCGGTCGACGTTCGCGAAGACTTCGTACGCATAGGGCGCCAGATAGGCTGTGTGGATTGTCGGATAGTCTTCCAGTGGCGCCCAATTGCCGGCGGTCACGTAGGATCTTTGGCCGATCGCCAGGACTTCCGTCTTCCAGATCGAATCCAGAATCGCGAGGGCTTCTTGCTCGTAGGTCGGGTCGTCGAATCGCCGCGACGCCAGGATCAGCGCCAGGGCGATGTCAGTGTCGGCGTCGGTGGCGGAGTTGATCGAGAGGACCTTGCCTTTCCACTTCCAGGCAAAGAGCTTGTCGGGTCGGACCTGTAAGTTCTGCTTCGTCCACCTCCACACGCTGGAAAAGGTCGGGCGGTCGTTTGACCACACGGCGCGCAACATTGCATAGCTTTGGCCTTCTGAGGTCGTGATCCCGTTCTCGTCCAGGCTGATGACGCGGCCGTTCAGGATGTACTTCTGCTTGTAGAAGCTCCACAGCGCGGAGAGTTCGTCCAGTTGCCGGATGTACAGATCACTGGACGAGCGCGGGGCATCGGCCAGTCCCGCAGCCGGAACGGCGAGCGTCAGGAGCAGCGCAAGGCTTCTTAGAACGACGGAGGCACGCATGAGTCTCCAACAGCGAGTCATGGACAAAGCCTGTGCAATAGCCACAAACAGGCGGGTTCAGCGGGGATGGAGCAGAGGCAGGGAACGCAACAAAAAGGAAAGTGATCGACCGGTCCTAGACATACGCCGGATTAAAGCATATTCAGCGTGGCATCGGCAATCATGCCGGGCGTCTCGCAACAGGGGCTGGGGCGGCTTGCTCTGTTCCAGACGCCGGGGGGGACCCATTACCGTCAAGTGCCATAGGGTCGTACGACCGCACGAAGCGTCGCACCTGCTGGCCTAAAGAACTGGCCGGCTTCTGCACGGTTCGGGAATTCAGCTTCGAACAGTCCTCGGCCTGCGTTTCGTGCACCACACGTGCTTGGCAAGTGCGGGACCCGTGCTGATTGTGGATCTATAGCTCACTGGCGGCGGAGGCTGGGGTCGGAGCGAAAGAGTTCCGGCTCCGTCTGCTTGAGATCGTCCAGAAACCAATTCTCTTTCAGATGAGTGCCGCTGGGGGTCGGGCGGCCCAAGCGGGCGGCGAGGCGATCGCCGACCCGCTCGCAAAGCGCGCGGTAGGTGGTGAACTTGCCGCCGTAGATGGTGAACAGATTGCGCGCGGGTTCATCCACCATGGCTTCGCGGGACAACGCGGAGACATCGCGATCCACCGTGCGGAGATACCAGGGCGACGCAAAGGGCAGGTCGCGCCAGGCGTCCGGCGCCGAACGGGTTCGGAGCCTTGCTGCTCGCCGAGAGAGCGGAATCGTGCGGATACCGCAGAAGAATTCTCGAGTACGGCGTACCGGCTCAATGAGCGCGAGATTCCGCTCGGCCACACCGAGCAGATACTCTCGATCGCCCGGCGGGCACTCCCACTGGTCCGGTGTTCCTTCGAGCACGGATTCGGTGGTGCCGAGCAGCCAGTGTCCCTGCCACGGGATGAAAAAGAGCACGCGCCCGTCATCGTGCTGCAAGAGCGCGGCTGCGCAGTCTTCAGGACGAGCGCCCACTGCATCCGCTGCGAACAGGAGATGGGAGCCTACGTTGAGCAGACAGGGCACCCGCGGGGTGCATCCCCAGGTCAACAGGTTGGCATTCGTCCAGGCCCCCGTTGCATTCACAACGATCCGGCTCGTGACCACATGCCGACCTTCCGGGGACGAGAGGCGCACGCGAAACCCTCCGCCGTCCGGCGCGACCTCTTCCACGCGCGTCTGCTCGGCGTACGTGACTCCCAAGCGGGAGGCGGCATGCGCGGCGACGCGCACGATCACGTCGTCGAGCATCTGGGCATCGTAGTAGAGGAAACCTGACCGCACGTCCTGCTCAAGGTGTTCGTGGCGGAGGTATGGAGCCATCTGCGCGATCTCGGTCCTGGCGAGACGGCGTGCCTTGGGGAGCCCGCCTTCCCGCGCAAGCCGGTCATAGAGAGCAAGCCCGAGGCGGACGAGCCATGCGGGTCTCCCGCCCGTGACGTTCGGCAGCACGAAGCGAACGGGTGAGACGAGTTCAGGCAGGTTCCTGAGAAGAAGCGCGCGTTCCCGGAGGGCTTCCCGCACGAGGCCCCATTGCGCCGGATGCTCCAGGTATCTCAGGCCGCCGTGCGCCAGCTTGGTGGTGCGGCTGGAGCTGCCAGAGGCTAGCCGGGCCTGTTCGACCAGATGGATGCCCCCGATCTTCCGGGAGGCGAGATCGTGCAGCAGCCCGACGCCGTGAATGCCCCCGCCGACGATCAGCACGTTGAGATCCATGAGGGTAGCTTATCAGGTCGTGAAGGCCGGCGGAGGATTGGCGCGTCGGCGGTACAGGCGATGCGTGAGCTCCGGCTGATTACTCAGGAGCCGGCTGGCGATGACAGTTGCAGGCAGTCTTCCCCCTTATAGATGACGAACCACTTGCCGCGGATGATGCCTTACCCTTCGGGCCTGAGGAGGGCAGGACCGTAATCTCTCAGGCGCACGATCCGTCCAGCCTTGGCGGCCTTCCGAAAGTATTACTCATCGACGGTGATGAGCATCGTGTCAGGCTCTGTTAACGCCACCACATGGGAGAGCGTCTCGAAGACGTGCTGGCTGAAGGTCACGGCCAGACTGCAGGCCTTCTGATACCCTTCCAACCCTTCCACTACAAGGAACTCCAAAGCAGAGAGGAGAGGCAGCGTCTCCTCGCCCACGCGGGGCTCCAGGCGTGTCAAGACTGCCGCGACCTCAGCCAGCCAATGCGGCGGTTGAATGAAATGATCGGTAAGCGGGCTTCTTTGATGTGTTGGAGGATTTGAAGGGCCAGGTGGGAGCGCGATTCCTGCGGTCGATCGGGAAAGATCCACTTGATGATGCTGGCATCAAGGATGACCGTCCTCACGGTCGTCCTCGCCTGCGAGCAACCCGGATCGTCCTGTCGCTGACGCGTCGCGCCTTCTTGCGCTGTTGCAGCAAGCACTCGATCGCGCGCCCGCTGGCGCCGCCGCTCCTCCACTGCTGGCGCATGAGATCAGCCACCACGGCGCTCTTGTTCTGTCCGGCAAAGGCCTTGTCAAAGGCTTGCTTGATATCGCTCGGCACGCTGAAATTCACCGTGGCCAGCAGTCGCTCATGTTGTTGAAATCTTCAACGACCCTATGGGTTCTGTACCGAAGTGTCAAGCGAGCTTCCGAGCCGCACCCGGTCCTCGCCGGTGTACAGCACAAACCGCTTGCCGCGCAGGAAGCCGACGAGCGTGAGGCCGAATTCCCAGGCGAGTTGGACGGCGAGGCTGGAAGGGGCCGAGATGCACGCGACGATGGGGACACCGGCGACGAGGGCCTTCTGCACGATTTCAAAACTGCCTCGTCCGCTCACGAGCAAGACGGAGTCCTTGAGCGGAAGGCGTCGCTCCAGCAGAGCCCAGCCGATCAGCTTGTCCACGGCGTTGTGCCGGCCTACGTCCTCCCGTAACGCAATCAACGTGCCTCTGGCGTCGAACAAACCGGCAGCATGGGGCCCGCCGGTTCGGCCGAACAGCGCCTGGGCGGCTCGCAGCACGTCAGGCAGAAAGCAGAGGGTTTCCGGGGAGACGCGCAGGTCCGGATTGGGCCGGGCAATGCCGCGGACCCGCACCGCATCGATGGACGTCTTCCCGCACAGACCGCAACTGGACGACACGGTGAAGTTGCGCCGCACGTGGGTGGTTGCAACGGACAGGCCGCGACGCAGCGTGATGCGGACGACATTGCTTTTGCGGCCCGGCGCGGGGACTTGCCGCAAGCTCGCGATCTGCTCCAGGCGCGTGATCATGCCTTCGGTCAACAAAAAGCCGGCGGCCAATTCGAGGTCATGTCCGGGCGTGCGCATCGTCACGCTGATCGGACGATTGCCGATCCGAATCTCGAGCGGTTCTTCGCCGACCAAATAGTCATCAAGTCGAGAGATCTTGCCTTCCTGCCACTCGGTCACCTGCGTGACATCCAACGGACGGTCGGCGGGGCGCGAGGTAGAAGGTATAAAGATCGCCTTCTTTGTGGAGTCGTCTGCTCGACGATGCGCACGTGAGCGGTGGTAGGTCATCCTCTCACCAGTTTCTCAAAGCCGGCGAACAACCCCGTGTGAAAAACGTCCCCTCACCCTACCCCTCTCCCAAGTTGGGAGAGGGAAGGGAGAGGGAACAGGCGGGAATGACTTCGACCGTGGCGTTATAATCCGGCACGCCGCTGGGGTCGAGGCGGCCCGCGGGTACGAGGCCGTTCGCTTCCGGCCAGTACACCTGCACCGACCCGGGTTTCACGCGAGCAATGACCACCCGGCCGTGGTATTCCCCGAGCTCGTTGCGCAAGAGCACCGGATCGCCGGCTTCGAGCCTCAGGCGGGCGGCATCCTCGGCCGCTATGAGCACGCTGTCGCGGGCGGCGCCGATCAACGGATCCACCTCGGCTCCCACCATGCTGTTGAACTGTTTGCCGCGCCGGGTGGTGAGAAAGAATCGCCGGTTGGGATCGTCTCTTCCGGCAGATCGATCGGTGTGAACCGGCCCTTGCCATCCGGCGTTCCGAACCGCTCTGCCAGCAGGAGCGGGCCGCCGTATTGGACGTGATCGCCTTTCTTGCGGAGACCGGCGATCCCCTTGTAGGTCGGACAGACCCGCTCGATCTCCTGTCGAATGTCATGGGTGTCGCGCCAGGGGAATGCCTGAGCCGCGCGATCCGGGTCGAGCCGCCGCGCGACGAGCACCGGAATTTCCCATTCGTCGCGGGCTTCGCCGGGCCGCGGCCCGGGAATCTCCGGACTGTAGATGATCCGCCGTTCGGTGCTCGTCTCCGTCCCGCCCCCGCGTTGTTCGTACCGCGTGCGCGACGGCAGCAGGACGACGAGATCGGCCGGATCTTCCAGCATAGTGGAGCTGACGACAATATCCTGATGCACGCGCAGGCCGATGCGGCTCAACGCTCGGCGCACCCGGTCCGGTTCGGGCAGCGTCTCCAGGAAATTGCCGCCGCTCTGCCACAGCACGTCGAACTCGCCGCGCTCGGCCGCCAGAATCATGTGCGCGGCTCCCAGACCTTTCCAGGAGGGCGGACGAAAGCCCCAGAACTCCGGCGCGGCGAACAGGTCGGCGTTGGCGTCATTGACCGGGTAGTCCATATTGTAGGCGCCCGGCATGGCGCCCATCTCGGCGCCGCCCTGCACCCCGCTGTGGCCGCGGATCGGCATCAGCCCGGTGTGCGGCCGCCCCACGTTCCCGCGAGCTAACTGCAGGTTGACGATCGCCTTGACGTTGTCGGTGCCGTAGCGATGTTGAGTGACACCCATGCTCCACACGACGATGGCATGGCGCGCCCGGCCGAACGTTTCCGCGAAGCGAAACATTTCGTTGCGATCCACCCCCGCGCCGTG
>JBBIOW010000042.1:0-19313 GCA_037443165.1 Nitrospiraceae bacterium
AAAGATCGTCGGGACTTTTGCCATGAGAGACTGTCGGGCGGCTTCTTCCATCGCCTGTTCTTCGGGAACGATGACGCCATTGATATGGGCTTCTCCGGGATTCGGAAGCCGGATGCCCATGGTTGCCGCGGCGGGCGGCAAAAAATGCTCTGGTCCGGGAAGGACGCGATATTGTTGGTTCATTCCGGGCTCTTCTCCTCAGGCAAAAATGAGCGCAATCTTGAAGGTATACCGCCACTCTAAGCCGTTTCCGCCACTACCGCAAGACAACAGAAGGCCCACCGAAAAGAAATTTTGGGCTATGGGGGCCGATCCTTGTAGGTCTTTTGAACTAAGAGTGCGCGCCGGAGATTGATAAGCTAAAATCGCATTATAGCTGGCATTCTTTCGGACTGTCAATCTGCAGATTGGGCCGGCAATTGTATAGACAATCCTTGTTTCATCGAAAAGGATGGCAGAAGACCGTTCTCAAGCCGTTCTCATTCTTGTCTTGTGGATGGTCCTCGTTTTTCTTTCGGGTGGCTCAAGGCAGCCGCTCGCAGGCGACTGTAGAACCCAATGCGCAGGCGCGCTCAAAGTCGTCCTTGGCCAACCGCCCTAACATAAGCCCCTGATAGAGTTTAGCGCGACGCAGAAAGGCTTCTTTATCGGTGGGATCCGCCCGTACGACAACGGAGAGATCTTCGATGGCGCGTTGGGGCTGCTTGAGCCTGGCATAAACCTCGCTCCGCAGCAGGTACGCTTCCTTTTGGTAAGCGAGCCAGCTATCGCTGGGCTGGGTCCCCAGGAGCCTGTCCAGCGTAGCCAGCGCCTCTCGCCACTGCTTGGCCGCAGCTTGCTTTCTCGCCATCGTCGTGTACAGCGTGATGAGTCGTTGTCGAGCGAGGTCGAAGAGGGGGTCGATCTCGAGGATCCGCTCGTAGTCTTTCGCAGCTTCTTCCACTTTTTTGAGCCAGGTCAGGGTGTCTCCGTGTCCCAAGAGGGCCCATGTGTTGCTCGGATCGAGCGCCAACGCGTGGTCAAAATCAACGCGTGCCCGCTCCAGATAATTCGCGAGTTCGTCGGGCCGCGGTTTGCGCGAGAAAGCGAGAGAAGCGATGCGCAGGTACGTCTGGCCTCTCACGATGTAGCCGTCGATGAACTGATCATCCGCAATCACGGCTTGCGTGGCCAAGTCGATCTTTTGAGAAAGATTCTGTGCGCGGATTGCCGATCGCACCAACTCGCTGGCCCGCTGCCGGTTTTGCGACTTCGACGTCGGTTCGATCAGCAGCATGCGTACTCCCTGAGACTCCTTCCGAAGTTCCTTCAACTGCGAGCGGAGTTGCGAATTCTCCCGTTGAAGCTCACGGTAATTCGCAGCCAGTCGCTGTTCGGACTGCAGGCGCTTGATGGCTTCTTCAAGCTTATCCAAGCTGACGACCGCACGAATCTTGATCTGGAAGACCGGCCGATCTCCCTCGAACGTCCGGTGTGATTCGAGGATCTCGGTTTCGATGATGGCCGCCGAGATCGTCCGTACCTCAAGGGCGTTCGCTCGGAAAGTTTTGTCGCCGGAGGTCTTTTCCATGTCCAGAAAGGCGGACTCGAGGTAGACGCCGGCTTCTTCGACCGCCCTCCGCTTCGCTCTCAACAAGACATTGGTCTCCGCTCCTGCCAGGGTGTCTCCATCGCCCATCACATATTTCGCCTCGGCGACGATGACTTTCGTGGTACCGGCTAGAGCGTGGGGTCCGAAAAGAAACACCGCACACGCGCAGCCAACCGCGCAGTCTTTGACGAAGAACACCCATCGGGTCTTCATAATTTCAACTATACCGCCGGCGGGGTGGGTGAACAATCTATGCGAATGGGGGGAGCGGCTGCAGGATAACCGAGTTACCCGACATGCCGCACGGGGAACGCTTGATCTTCGGGCTAAGGGTCCCAGCGAGGGCAGGCTGTGGTGCGCCGGGTCAAGTCGTTGACGCTTGAACAACGAGGCTCATAGCGATCATACCTTGGGAAAGATTTGCAGGAACGGGTGCACTTCGACCCGCTCGAACACGCCGTGGACAGTATAGGGGTCGTCCCGTGCGAACTGTTCCGCTTCTTCCTGGGACTTCGCCTCGATCACGATGAGGCTACCGGTCTGATCGGTCAGCGGGCCAGCCAGGATGACTCGCCCTTGCGCATTCAGCGGCTCGAGCCTCGCCAGGTGGGCCGGGCGGTGGATCTTGCGTTTGGCTTGGCCGTCCGGGCCGTCGAAACCGATGATGACGAACTTCATACCGCTCTCCGACGGATGTCGTGACTCATGATAGACACCGGACGCATCAGCCTATTCGAAACGTCAGGAAACCAGGTGTGAACCTTTATAAGCCGAGGGCTTCGAGCGGATGGCGATCCTTATAGCCATGAGTGATCTCATGCCACCAGCGGATCTCGGATTCTCCGAGTTTCCAACAGAGATAGACGATTCGACCGTCCAAGAGATAAGGGAAATCGCAGAGCCCCGTATCGATATCCTTGACCAATACGCCCATTTCCTGGATGGCGTGGAGATTTTCCCCGATCTGTTGCAAGGCCATAATATAGAGAGCGCCGAGCGGACTACCGCCTCCTGCCTCCGCGTTCGCACTGGCTTTCTTGATCTCGTCTTTCGTACGGATGAGGATTGCCTTCCCTTGCTTGACCGCCGTCAAATGACGGCGCAAGTGAGGGATCAACCGATTGGCTTCCGAGAGGGTAAAGATGCGGTCCTGATTCTCGCTTTCGCTGCGGTCGGCCATACTGAAGCCTCGGCGATTTCTTTAGCACAACGTCGGATTGGGGTTCAACGTCGTTGGGTAAAATTGACGTGGCAAGAGGACGACTCCGGCCGGATGGTCCCTTGTTGAGCGAGCAGACCCCCGTGGCCTGGGCAGCTGGGGGAATTAAGGAAAGGCGAGACCGGCTATTGACAAGGTAGAATGTGAGCGGTATCATCACACCAGCTTTCCGGTTCGATAGAAGGTTACCTCTTCCCCCGTTTAGCTTTCCGGGGCCCGTCTCGAACCAAGCCGATTTACCGTAGTTGCCCAGGTAAATTTCGATGTTGAACGTTCCCGACTCTGAGGGAACAGTCGGCTTTCAGCGAGTGAAAGTCCGGACACTATAACCCGAGAACACGTTCATCCTTCGCGGATCATCCTCTCCAGTCCAAACTGACATCATCAACGACATGCGTTTCGTTCATGTGTGCGCTGAACGGACATTTTCTCGCAGCTCGTTGCTGCAAGGAGGCAGGGCAATCCGTAAGCCTCGGAACGTACTAAGGGGGAGAACATGCATCTGGCCGAATTAAAGCAAAAAACGATCGCCGAACTGAACGAGGTGGCGCGAGAACTCAAGATCGAGGGAGCGGCCAATCTCCGAAAGCAGGAACTGATCTTCGCGATCCTGCAGGCCCAGACAGAAAAAAACGGAGTGGTGTTCGGAGAAGGTGTGTTGGAGACGCTCCCCGATGGCTTCGGCTTTCTGCGGGCACCCGACTCCAATTACCTGCCGGGCCCTGACGACATCTACATCTCCCCTTCGCAGATCCGTCGCTTCAATCTCAGGACCGGCGACATCGTCTCCGGGCAGATTCGCCCACCCAAAGAAAGCGAGCGGTACTTCGCGCTCTTGAAAGTCGAAAAGGTCAATTACGAAGACCCCGAAGTCGCACGGGACAAGATTCTGTTCGATAACCTCACGCCGCTGTATCCCGAAGAACGCATCAACCTTGAGTTCGATCCGGAAGAATACTGCACGCGGGTCATGGACCTGATCACTCCGATCGGCAAAGGTCAGCGCGGATTGATCGTCGCTGCGCCGAGAACCGGGAAGACCATGTTGTTGCAGGCGATCGCCCGCGCGGTTCTGAAGAACCACCCGGAAATGACCGTGATCGTGCTGCTGATCGATGAGCGTCCGGAGGAAGTCACCGACTGGCAGCGGCAGGTCAAGGCCGAGGTGATCAGTTCCACGTTCGACGAGCCTGCCCAGCGGCACGCGCAGGTGGCCGAAATGGTGCTGGAGAAGGCCAAACGGCTTGTGGAGCACAAGCGGGACGTCATCATCCTGCTCGACAGCATCACCAGGTTGGCCCGCGCCTATAACACCATCGCACCGCCGAGCGGCAAGGTGCTCTCGGGCGGTCTCGATTCCAACGCGCTGCAGCGCCCGAAGCGGTTCTTCGGGGCGGCACGGAACATTGAGAACGGGGGGAGCCTTACCATTATGGCGACCGCTTTGGTCGACACAGGCAGTCGCATGGACGACGTGATCTTCGAAGAGTTCAAAGGCACCGGCAACATGGAAGTGCACCTGGATCGGCGGTTGGCGGACAAGCGCATCTTCCCGGCGATCGACATCAGCCAGTCCGGGACCCGCAAGGAAGAGTTGCTGGTGGATCGGGACCGGCTCAACAAGATGTGGATTCTCAGAAAAGTGCTGAGCCCGTTGGGAACTATGGAGGCAATGGAATTCCTCATGGATAAGATCCAGGGCACGAAGACGAATCAGGAATTCCTCATGTCCATGAATCGATGACAAGAAAAGTCCGTCAGTTTTCAGCATCCGGTGAAAACTTGAGGCCAGCGCTGATGGCTGACCGCTATCCACTGAAAGCTTCTGACAGGAGCGCATACTCATGAAGAAAGGCATTCATCCGGCTTATCGAGAGGCGACGGTGCACTGCGCCTGCGGGGCGACGTTCAAGACCAGATCCACCGTCGGCAATATCAACGTCGATATCTGTTCGAACTGCCATCCGTTCTTCACCGGGACGCAAAAGATCGTGGATACGGAAGGCCGCGTGGAGCGCTTCAAGAAGAAGTACGCCAAGAAGGCAAAGTAAGGCACGCGAAAGAAGCAGCCTATGCTGCTCCATCGGACAGAGCGCTTCGATGACCGGAGCAGGTCATGGCTCAGACGCCAACCGCCGAGACCAAGGAAACGAGACTGCTCTCCAAGTGGGAGGCGGTCGCCGTCAGGTATGAGGAACTGACCCATCAGCTCCAGGATCCCTCTGTTCTCACCCAGCCTGCCCTCATCCGCAAGCTCAACAAAGAGCGCACCGAAATCGAGGAACTCGCCCAGCTTTTCAACGTCCGGCGCGACCTCGTCAAGCAACTCGAAGAAGCCGATCAGATTCTCAACGATCCCAACGCCGAAACGGACCTGCAGCAGTTGGCCGCGGAAGAGGCGCGGGTGCTGCGGGAACGGCGGAAGGAAATCGAAGAGCGGGCCTTCGGATTGCTGGTGCCGAAAGATCCTCGCAACGACAAGAACACCTTCGTGGAGATTCGGGCCGGGACGGGAGGAGACGAAGCGGCACTGTTTGCTGGCGACCTGCTTCGAATGTACGTCAGGTATGCGGAACGCAAAGGCCTGCGTGTGGAAGTGATGGAAGCGTCGGAAACCGGCATCGGCGGGTATAAAGAAGCCGTTCTCCTGGTGGAAGGAAGGGGTGCCTACGGACACTTCAAGCATGAAGCCGGAGTCCACCGGGTGCAGCGTGTGCCGGTCACCGAGGCGAGCGGACGGATCCATACGTCCACGGTGACCGTCGCGGTTATGCCCGAAGTCGACGAGATCGAGGTCCATATCGATCCCAAAGACCTCCGGATCGACACGTTTTGTTCCTCGGGAGCCGGAGGGCAAAGCGTCAACACGACCTATTCGGCGGTGCGCATCACCCATATCCCGACCGGCGTGGTGGTCACCTGCCAGGATGAGCGATCCCAGCTCAAGAATCGCGCCAAGGCTATGCGGACGCTGCGGGCGCGGATCGTGGAAGCCGAGCGCGCGAAGCAGGAGGCCGAGATCGCTCAGGACCGGAAAGCGCAGGTCGGGACCGGCGAGCGGAGCGAAAAAATCCGGACCTACAACTTCCCTCAGAATCGCGTCACGGACCATCGGATCGGGCTCACCCTGCACAAGCTCGAGCAGGTGCTCGATGGGGACCTCGACGAGATCGTGGAAGGGTTGCGCGCGGCCGAGGCCAATGCCCTGGCTGCGGAGACGTGATGGAGTCGATCGCCTCTTCTGACGCGAACACGGCTGGTGTCACGTTGGCGGCGCTGCTTCGGGAAGGGCGCGCGATGCTAGCGGAAGCCGGCGTCGAACAGGCGGAACATGAAGCCGTCTGGATTCTGGAAGCGGCGCTGAACGCGTCCCGGCTCGCCCTCACGCTCGATCGAACCCGCTTCATCGATCCGCACGAACTCGCCGCTGCGCGTGCGCTGCTGGCGCGGCGAGCCGCCCGCGAGCCGCTGCAATACCTTCTTGGCGTACAGGAGTTCTGCGGGTTGGAATTTGAGGTCGATCCCTCCGTCTTTATTCCCAGGCCGGAAACCGAACTCCTGATCGACGAACTCGCGCGCCGCCTGCGGACGGACCAGCCGGCGCTTCTCGCCGATATCGGAACGGGATCCGGTTGCATCGCGGTGGCGGCCGCGCGCGTGTTCCGGCGCGCGTCCGTCTACGCTGTCGACCTCTCTGAGGCAGCGCTGGCGGTGGCCGGCAGGAACGTTATGCGGCACGGCGTCCAGGGGCGGGTGACCTGCCTCCGTGGCGATCTATTTGGGCCGCTTCGCGCGCGAGGCATGACGGGCGCGTTCGCCGCGATCCTCTCGAACCCTCCCTACATCGCCGATCCGGAGATCGACGGTCTTCAGCCTGAAGTCCGGCTGTTCGAGCCTCGACTCGCGTTGTCCGGCGGTCAAGACGGACTGGATTTCTATCGCCGAATCGTGAACGAAGCGTGGGAATGGCTCGCTCCCGGAGGGGTGCTGATTCTGGAAGTCGGCCAGAGCCAGGCCGCGTCGGTCTGCGAGCTTGCCAGCCGCCACGGCCGGTACGGGACCATCAGCACCAGGCGGGACATGGCGGGAATCGATCGGATTGTCTGCATGGATCTGAAAAGCTAAGGCTCGTGGTGCGAGGCTAGCGGGCGGAGCAGAGCAGAGCATGGATCGTATCATCATCACCGGCGGGAACCCGCTTTGCGGCGAAGTCCGAGTCAGCGGCGCCAAGAACGCCGCGCTGCCGATCCTGGCTTCGGCGATTCTCGGGGGGGACTGCGCCGTCTCCAATGTGCCCCATGTCGTGGATGTGAGGACAATGGAAAGATTGCTGGAGATTTTGGGCGCCTCCGTCAAACACGAGGGCGATCATGTCTCCATCAACGCGGATCGTCTGCATTCGACCGAGGCGCCGTACGAATTGGTCAAGACCATGCGCGCATCCGTACTGGTGCTGGGGCCGCTGGTTGCCCGCTGGGGTGAAGCGACCGTGTCGCTGCCGGGCGGTTGCGCGATCGGATCGCGTCCGGTGAATCTCCATCTTGCCGGCCTGGCCAAACTGGGTGCGGACATTTCGATCGAACATGGGTACATCAAGGCGAAAGCCCGGAAGCTCAGAGGAGCGCGGATCTACTGCGACACGCCGACCGTGACCGGCACCGAGAATCTGATGATGGCCGCCTGTGTCGCGGAGGGCACCACCGTCATTGAAAACGCTGCCAAGGAACCCGAGGTCGTCGACCTGGCCGAGTTCCTTGTCAGGCGGGGAGCGCGCATCGCGGGAGCCGGCACCGACATCGTCACGGTCGAAGGAGTGGCGGCCTTGCACGGAGCCGATCATCAGGTCATTCCCGATCGAATCGAGGCCGGCACCTACCTGGTCGCCGGAGCGATTACGGGGGGCGAGGTTCGCGTGGAGCGCTGCCGTCCCGATCATCTGGAAGCCGTGCTGATCAAATTGCGTGAGAGCGGGGTGGACGTGGCCGAGGACAAGGAGAGCGTCCGCGTGAAGGCCGTGCGCCGTCCACGCGGCATCGACGTCAGGACCTGTCCGTATCCTGGGTTCCCGACCGATATGCAGGCTCAGATGGTCGCCTTGATGAGCGTGGCCCAAGGGACCAGCGTGATTACCGAAACGGTGTTCGAAAGCCGGTTTATCCATGTGGAGGAGCTGCGGCGCATGGGCGCCGATATCAAAGTGGAGGGCAATCGGGCCGTGGTGACGGGTCGGGAGCGGCTGACGGGAGCGCCGGTGATGGCCTCGGACCTGCGCGCCAGCGCCGGGCTGGTCCTGGCCGGCCTGACGGCGGAAGGCGTCACGGAAGTCTCCCGGGTCTATCATCTGGATCGCGGCTATGAACGGATGGAAGAGAAATTGCGCTGTCTGGGAGCCGTCATTGAGCGGAAGAAAGCCGGCGCTGACGGAAAGAAGACGTGCTGACGATCGCCTTGTCGAAAGGAAAACTGCTGGAGCCGACCCTGGAGCTGTTCCGGCGGGCGGGCTATGCCAGCCCGGGCCTTTCAGCGGACAGCCGGCGGCTGGTCTATGCCTGTCCGGACAACGACATGAAGCTGCTCATCGTACGGCCGAGCGACGTGCCGACCTACGTGGAATATGGGGCCGCCGACGCGGGGATCGTGGGTAAAGATGTGCTCTTGGAGCAGGATTGTGACGTGTATGAACCGTTGGATTTACGCTTCGGAGCGTGTAGAATCTCCGTCGCCGCGCTGAGAGGCCAGGAATCGCGGAACCGGC
Organism: Nitrospiraceae bacterium; assembly: GCA_037443165.1. Lineage (GTDB taxonomy): Bacteria > Nitrospirota > Nitrospiria > Nitrospirales > Nitrospiraceae > DATLZU01. Next base: position 8,566 of record JBBIOW010000042.1, read on the forward strand.
TCTCGTCCAAGATCAGGGTCGCGACCAAGTATCCGAACATCACCGAGCGGTATTTCAACTGGATGGGAATCCCAGTTGAAATCATTAAGCTGTACGGCTCAATCGAACTGGCGCCGGTGGTGGGCCTGGCGGACCGCATCGTCGATCTGGTCGAGACGGGGAATACGCTGAAAGCTCATGACCTGACCGAGGTCGAGGTCATTGCGCGGTCGACGGCGCGGCTGATCGTGAATCGAGCCAGTTTGAAGATGAAACACGAGGCTCTGACGGCATTCATTTCCCGGCTGCAGGACGGGGTCGCCCCGCGCGGCCGCAGCCGGCGGAGGAGCTGATCGACAGGTGTCCGTTATGGCTTGGACGGGAGCGCCAGGATGAAAATCATCGCCGCCACGGATCGGGCCTTTGCTCCAGCACTCAAACGCATTATGTCCCGCGGTCGCCTGCGGAGCGGAGCCGTGGAGAGGAGCGTGAAAACCATCTTGCAGGCGGTGGAGCGGGGCGGGGACCGGGCGCTTCTCCGTTATACGAAGAAATTCGATCGGGTTTCGCTGGGATCGGCGGAAATCCGAGTCACCCCCGAAGAAATTAAAGAAGCCTACTATCACATCCGTAAGGACGAGGGGGATGCGTTGCGTTTCGCCGCGCAGCGCATTACAGCCTTTCACGAGCGGCAGCGGACGAAGACCTGGATGTATCAGGATAACGGTGCGACACTCGGCCAGGCTGTGACGCCGCTGGACGCCGTCGGCATTTACGTGCCGGGAGGCAAGGCCGTCTATCCGTCCTCGGTCTTGATGTGCGCCATCCCTGCGAAGGTAGCCGGCGTCAATCGGGTGGTGATGTGCACGCCGACGCCGAAAGGCGGGATCAATCCCTATTTGCTGGTGGCGGCGGACATTGCGGGGGTTGATGAAGTCTATCGTGTCGGAGGCGTGCAGGCGATCGGTGCGCTGGCCTACGGGACCGAGACTATCGCCCGTGTCGACAAGATCGTGGGTCCGGGCAATATCTATGTCGCCGCCGCCAAACGCATGCTGTACGGCACGGTCGGACTCGACATGGTGGCGGGGCCGAGCGAGCTGCTCGTGATCGCGGATGACGACGCCAAGCCCGCTCACGTCGCGGCCGACCTGCTGTGCGAAGCCGAGCACGACGAGGACGCGCAAGTGTATCTCGTGACCACATCCGAACGGCTGGCCAAGGAAGTCGTCCGTTTGGTCGAGGCGCAGGTGAAGAAATTGCAGCGGGAGAAGATCGCGGCCAAGTCAATTGCGCGGCATTCGGTGGCTTTTGTCGTGACCACCCTGGATGAGGCGATCGATCTGGCCAACCACATCGCGCCGGAACATCTCACACTCTCGGTGGATCGGCCGTTCGATTACCTGGAGAAGGTCCGCCATGCCGGAGCTCTGTTTCTCGGACGGTACACGCCTCCCGCCGTGGCCGACTATGTTGCGGGCCCGAACCACGTGTTGCCGACCGGCGCGACGGCGAAATTTTTCTCCGCGCTGTCGGTGAACGATTACGTGAAGATGAGCAACATCGTGCATTACACCCGGGACGAGCTCGTCAAGGTGAAGGATCATCTGACGCGCCTCGCCCATATCGAAGGGTTCGACGCACACGCCAAATCGGCGGAAAGCAGGTTTTCATGACGAGCACGCGGCCGCCCAGACGGGCTTCGATTCAGCGGGTGACGACGGAGACGCAGGTCCAGGTTGAGTTCCAGCTTGACGGAACCGGGCAGGGCAAGATTAGCACGCCGATCCCCTTCCTGGATCACATGCTGTCGCTGCTCGCCAAACACGGGTTTTTCGACCTGACGGTCCAGGCCAAGGGCGACGTCGAAATCGACGACCATCACACGATCGAAGACATCGGAATCGTCCTAGGCGACGCGTTGAAGCAGGCGCTGGGAACGAAGGAAGGGATCCGGAGGTTCGGCTGGGCTTCGGTTCCGTTGGACGAAACGTTGGCGCAGGTGACGGTCGATCTGAGCGGACGGCCCTATCTGGTCTATCGGGTTGATCTGCCGGAACGCAAGATCAAGTCGTTTGACCTGGGTTTGTTCGAGGACTTCTTCCAGGCCTTTGTCGCGCATGGCGCGCTCAACCTGCACGTGAACCTGCTCTACGGCCGTAACCCCCACCACATTATGGAGGCCATCTTCAAGGCGCTGGCCAAGGCGTTGGACCAGGCCACCTCTCTGGAGGAACGGCTCTCCGGCGTCCTGTCAACCAAGGGAAAGCTCTAACCTGGGTGCGGGGCAAGAGGCGAGAGGCGATGGGCAGGGGAAGAGACTCTCTGAAACTGCCTCTAGCCCCTGGCCTCGTGCCCATAGCCCCAAGCCCGGAACTATGATCGTCATCATCGACTACGGGATGGGAAACCTGCGGAGCGTCCACAAGGCGTTCGAAGCGGTGGGGCATCGCGCGGTCGTGACCCGCGACCCGCGTGTGATCCTCAACGCCACGCACGTCGTGTTGCCGGGCGTCGGGGCCTTCGCCGATTGCATGGCGAATCTTGACCGATACGGTCTCATCGATCCGATCCGGCGAGCCATCGGGACCGGGAAACCGTTTCTCGGCATCTGTCTCGGCCTGCAGGTCCTGTTCACCGAAAGCGAGGAGTTCGGTGTCCATAAAGGACTGGATGTCATCCCGGGACGGGTCAAACGCTTTCGATTCGACCAAGTAGGGAGCGAGGGTAAGGAGACGAGCGATGGACCGGCTTTGAAAATTCCGCACATGGGGTGGAACGCCGTTGTGATCCAGAAGCCCGCGCCGCTCTTTCGGGGCGTCGAGAGCGGGAGCTTCTGCTATTTTGTGCATTCCTATTATGTGGAGCCGAGCGATCCGACCGTCGTCGCCGGCGTGACCGACTACGGTCTGCGGTTTGCGTCGAGCGTCTGGCGCGACAACATCGTCGCCTGCCAATTCCATCCGGAGAAAAGCCAGGCCGTAGGCCTCCGCATGGTGAAGAACTTTGGGGACTGGACATGAACGATCGCTGCCTGGGCCTCGTGTGCGGCGGGTCAGTCCGTGCCGCGCTCACGGTCTGGCTGACCCTGCCTGTGGCGTGTGCGGCGCTGGACGGATGCGGGCCGTCCAAGGTCAGCGTCAAGGCGTCGCCGGACCTGGAAAAGTATCGAGTGCAGACCATCGCGGTCGTGCCGTTCGACGCCTTGACCACGCCGCAGGTTGTGGATCCGCTGGAGCTGCGGTTTCAGGTTCCGGCCGGCGCCAAGGGCTCGGACATTTCGGTGGCCGTTCCCCCGAGCGGTGAGACCGCCAGCCGTCCGACGGCGGTCGTGCCTCCGTCCGCTGCGGAGAAAGTCACCCGACTGATCTGGAATCGATTACGGGCGAGGAAGACGCTGCTGGTCCTGTCGCTCGAAGAAGCGGACAAGGCGGCGAAGGAGTTGTCCGAGAAACACGAGCATCTGTCTCGTGAGGCGCTGGCCCAACGGCTTGCTGAACGGATGTCGGCGGACGCGGCGTTGGTCGGGAGGGTGTTGGTGTACAAAGAACGGGAAGGGAGTCGGCTGGGGGCGGATCCCGCTGCGGTCGGATTCGAAATGAAATTGGTGGCGCGCGACGGAACGGTCTTGTGGGAAGGGAACTATTACGAAAAGCAGCGTTCCATGAACGAGGATCTGATCGGGTTCATCCAGCGTAAGGGCGCGTTCGTCACGGCCGACGAATTGGCCGCCTATGGGGCGGATCTGGTCTTGCAAGACTTTCCATTCGGTGCGACGTCATAGCCCCCACCGTCCAGCGCTGATACAGTGAGCGGTAGGCCATGCTGGTGATTCCGGCGATCGATCTGAAAGACGGGCGGTGCGTTCGCCTGCGACAGGGAGACATGGCCGCCGAGACCGTCTATTCGGACGACGTCGCGGGCGTGGCGTTGGGCTGGCAGCGGCTTGGCGCGTCACTGATCCATGTGGTGGACCTCGACGGAGCGGTCGCGGGAGAACCGAAGAACCTGGACTGGATCGACGCGATCGTAACCTCGGTCTCGATCAAGGTTCAGGTCGGAGGGGGAATCCGGACAATCGAGACCATTCGTCGCTATCTGCACACCGGCGCGTCCCGGGTCGTGTTGGGGACGGCGGCCTTGCAGGACCGGGCTCTGCTGGAGCGGGCATGCCGGGAGTTTCCGCTTCGTATTGTGCTTGGATTGGACGCGCGCGACGGCAACGTGGCCGTGCGGGGCTGGACCAGCGTGTCGGACATCCGCGCCGTGGATTTGCTCAAGAGCCTCGCCGGGTATCCGCTGAGCGCCGTGATTTACACGGACATTGCCAAAGATGGCATGCTGAGCGGACCAAACCTCGCGGCGTTGCGGGACATCGTCGATGAATCCTCGGTCCCGGTCATCGCGTCCGGAGGTATCGCGAGCGTGGAGGATGTGCTGGCGATCAAGGCGCTGGGGCCCCGCGTGGAAGGCGTGATCGTGGGCAAGGCGCTCTACGACGGAAAGCTGGACCTCGCGGCGGCGATTGCCGCCGTTCAAGGACAAGGTTAAGGCTTGAGGGGAAGGCTGAACTCTGAGTGTCACCCGGAGCCTCGATCTGTCCGTTATTCGACCATGCTGACCAAACGGATCATTCCCTGTCTGGATGTCAAGGACGGCCGGGTGGTGAAGGGAATCGGGTTCGTCAACCTGCGCGATGCTGGCGATCCGGTCGAAGTTGCGACGGCCTACGACCAGGAAGGCGCCGATGAACTGTGTTTCCTCGACATCACCGCATCGTACGAGAACCGCAAGACCATCCTGGACGTCGTGGAGCGAACCGCTGAGCGGGTCTTCATGCCCCTCACGGTCGGAGGTGGGGTCGGGACCTTGGAGGACATCAGGGCGTTGCTGAAAGCCGGGGCGGACAAAGTCAGCATCAATACGGCGGCGGTTCAGAATCCGGAATTCGTGCGGCAGGCGGCTGAACGGTTCGGCACGCAGTGCATTGTGGTGGCCATCGACGCCAAGCGCCGCCGAAACGGCGAACCGACCGGCGCGTTGGGGAAGTGGGAGGTCTACACGCATGGCGGCCGGAAACCGACCGGCTTGTCGGCGATCGACTGGGCTCGCCGCGTGGAAAGTTACGGAGCCGGCGAGATCCTGTTGACCAGCATGGACCGGGACGGGACCCAAGCGGGGTACGATTTGGAGCTTGTGCGGGCGGTCGTCCAGGCCGTGTCCATTCCGGTGATCGCCTCCGTCGGCGCGGGCACGCTGGAGCATCTGTACGATGGACTGGCGGTCGGTCAGGCCGACGCGGTGCTGGCGGCGTCGATCTTCCATTACCGGACATACACGATTCCCCAGGCCAAGAAATATCTGAGCGAGCGAGGGGTGGCGGTGCGGATGGTGCCGATTGAAGCGACGACTGGGTGACTGCCAAGGACACCGAACGGCCGATAGCGAATAGCTGGCAAACGGGGATGACCGATCAGAGTCACATCGCGTTCGGCGAGCAGGGGTTGATTCCCGCGGTGATCCAGGACTGGCGGGACGGCACGGTCCTGATGGTGGGGTACATGAACCGCGAGGCGATCAGCAAGACGCTGGAAACCCGCTCCGTCCATTTTTGGAGCCGGTCCCGCAGGAAGCTGTGGGAAAAGGGGGAGACCTCCGGTCATCGGCTCCTGGTCAAGGATCTCTTCGTCGATTGCGATCGGGATACCGTGTTGGTCAAGGCCGAGCCGGTCGGCCCGACATGCCATACCGGTGAGCGGTCTTGCTTTTTCAGCCGCGTAACTGACCAAGGGACGCCCGAAACGGGGAAAACGACCGCGGCCTTCGGCGGGATTCTGGAGCGGATTTATCAGACGATTCAGGACCGACGCGCGTCGCCCAAACCCGGTTCCTATGTCTCCACCTTGCTGGAAGGGGGAGTCGATCGGATCCTCAAGAAAGTCGCCGAGGAGGCGGGGGAAGTCTTGTTGGCCGCCAAAAACGGGAAACGCGAGGAGATCATCTATGAAGTGGCCGATCTCCTGTTCCACACCCTGCTGGTTCTGGGCTATCACCGGATCTCGCTCGACGAGATCTATCAGGAACTGGCCAAGCGTTATGGCAAGTCGGGGCTGCGCCCCACCCAACCGTGAGGAGCCACGCGTGAGCACCTGTATCTTCTGCCGGATCGTCGAAGGGAGCATTCCCGCGAAGCTGGTTCGTCAAGACGAACTTTCCCTGGCCTTCGAGGACATCAATCCTCAGGCGCCGACACATATTCTTGTCATTCCCAAACGACATATCCGGTCGTTGCAAGAGTTGGACGAGAAAGACGCCGGGTTGTTGGGCCATCTGATGCTCACCTGCAAGGCGATCGCAAAAGAGCGGGGTTTGGCGGATTCCGGCTACCGGGTCGTCACCAATGTCGGTTCTCACGGCGGGCAGACGGTATTTCACCTGCATTTTCATTTGCTTGGCGGCCGACACATGACCTGGCCGCCGGGTTGAGGGCAGGGATCCATCGCATTGACAGCGCGCTGGTTCGTTTGTTAGGGTGACCGGTCAATTTTTCCGGTCCGCCGGCCGATACCTGTCCGGGGTTCAGTCAGAGAGACCACTCAACCAGACGGAGTCTGTGCCGCTGTGGGGCAGGGCCTGATTGCTGACGAGATCATCAACCAGATCAGGGACCGGATCGATATCGTGGAGGTGGTCGGCCAGTACGTCGCCCTCTCCAAGGCCGGACAAAACTTCCGGGGGCTCTGCCCCTTTCATCACGAAAAAACGCCTTCCTTCAACGTCAGTCCCTCCCGCCAGATCTTTCATTGCTTCGGTTGCAAGGTCGGCGGGAACGTCTTTTCGTTCCTGATGAAAATGACTGGCGCCAGCTTCCCCGAGGTCGTCCGTGAACTCGGCCAAAAAGTCGGGATTCACGTGCCGGAACTTGCGGGAAAGGGACTGGATCCCAACGCGGCCAGTCGAGTGCTCTTGGAGAAAGTCAATCAGGCCGCCGCCGCGTGGTTCCGGCGTAATCTCGTGGATGCGACGCTGGGCAAGGAGGCGCAGGCGTACCTGGTCGGGCGCGGCATTCAGCCAGAGATCAGTGAACAGTTTGGGCTCGGCTTTGCCCCGCCGGAATGGGACGCGCTGGTGAAAGCGTTGACCCGCGAGGGATTCACTCCCGCCGACCTGGCCGCAGCCGGGTTGGCCGTCGCTCGCAGGCAGATGTCGGGAAATCCCGGTGCGGGTGGGTACTACGATACGTTCCGCGCCCGCGTGATGTTTCCTATCCGCGATCAGCGGCGGCGCATCGTCGGATTCGGCGGTCGCGTGCTGGGAGAAGGGACGCCGAAATACCTGAACTCGCCCGACACGCCGCTTTTCAAGAAGGGCCAGACACTCTTCGGATTGGACGCAGCGCGCGACGCCGCGGGCCGCGCGGGGAGCCTGATCATCGTCGAGGGCTATTTCGATGCGATCGCCCTGTACCAGGCCGGTGTCTGCAACGTCGCCGCGACGCTCGGGACGGCACTCACCGCCGATCATATCCAGAAGATTCGTCCGTTCGTCTCCAAAGTGGTACTCCTTTTCGATCCGGATCCAGCCGGGGTCCGGGCGGCATTGCGCTCGTTGGATCTGTTCGTGAACAGCGGGCTCGGAGTCCGGGTCGTATCCTTGCCCGACGGTGATGACCCCGATACCTTCGTCAGGATGCGAGGTGCGGAGGCCTTCTTGGCGTTGCAAGAAAAAGCGCCGAGCCTGCTCGATTTCGCCCTTGAACATTGCCTGAAAGGTGCGGAGTCGGGAACCGTGGAGGATCGCATCCGAAGCGTGGACGACGTGCTGCGGGTGCTTCGAAAGCACACTCACCCGATCGAGAAAGAGGAACGCCTTCGCGTCGTGGCGGAACGGTTGGGGATCAGCCAGCAACGGCTGATCGAGCGATATCCCGCCCTGCTCGCTCGGGAACCCGGGAAAGGGAACCGACGGGACGCGCAACCGCGACCGCTCTCGGCTCGGCCCAAGGTCAATCCCGAGGAGCGCGATCTTGTACACTTTCTTCTACAGGGGCGGCTGTCACCGGCCGACGTCCGGCGACTCCGTGTCGAGACCTTTTCGGACCCGGCCTGTCGCCGGATCGTCGAGAGCGCGCTCAAGAACCTCGACCAGGACGGCCGGGTTCGGCTGCGGGAGGTTCTGGATGAGGTAGTCGGCGATGCCGAGTGCGGGCCATTAGCCACCGAGCTATCGCTGGCGGACCGGCCCTGCGACGATGTCCCCGGGTATATCCGGGACTGCCTGAAGACTCTGGAACGCAAGCGATCCGAAACGATGCTTCGGGAGCTGATCGCCCAACTCAAAGCGGCGGAGCGCGAGGGGCGTCTAGAGGACGTTCGCGTGTTGAACGCCCGGGTCAACGAATTGCGGATCAGAAAAGCCGCGGCTCAGCCGTCCGCCGTGTCATAAGGAGTGGTTATGCCGAAACAAGAACTGCTCGGCGAGGTGAAGAAGCTGATCTCGCTCGGGAAAGAGAAGGGCTTTCTGACGTACGACGAATTGAACAGCACCTTGCCGGCCGAAGTGGTCTCCTCCGAACAATTCGGGAACCTCATGACCATGTTCGGCGAGATGGACATCGAGATCGTCGATACGGCCGACGGCGAACGCTTCCAGAAGTCGGGCGAACACGAAGAGACGGCCGAGGAGGTCGAAGAAGGCGAGGCGATCGAAGAAAGTGAAAAGGAGATCGACCTCTCGCCTGGCGCGCTCAGCCGTACGGACGATCCGGTCCGGCTCTATCTGAAAGAGATGGGCAGCGTCGCGCTGCTGAGCCGGGAAGGAGAAATCGAGATCGCCAAGCGCATCGAGGAGGGGAAGAAAGAAATCGCCTCGGTCGTGTACGGCATGCCGATGACGATCGAATTTGTCCTGTCGTTGCGCGATCAGCTCAAGCACGGAAAGATCGACGTCCGGGAGATCGTTCCCGTCACGGAAGCCGAAGAGGAGTTCGAGGAAGAGGAGGTCGAACGCGATTACGAGGAGCTGAAGCGGAAGACGCTCGACGCCCTGAATGCGGTCCGCAAAGTCTCCTCCACGCTCAAGAGCCTCTACGAAAAGAGCCGGCATGCGGGCAACGATCCGGCCAGGCAGAAGAAGATCAAGAAACAGATCGAAGCGATCCGGCAACAGGTCGTCGAGAAGATGGAATCGGTCAACCTGCATGCCGTCCTGAAGGATCGGATGGTCCAGCGGGTCCGCGAGCTGGCGCAACAGATCCGGGCGGCGGAGCGCGAGATCGCACAGTGCCAGCGGAAGCTCGGCGTGTCGGGCGAAGCGGGACTCGAACTGCTCAGGCGGCTCGGGCGGGGCCGACGCGATCTGCTGGCCGTGAAGCGCAAAACCGGTCTGTCGGAGGAGACGCTTCAGGAACTGAAGAAGACGTTCCAGGCGGCCCGCGGCCGGATCCGGCAGTTGGAAACCGAGGAGGCGCTCGTCTCGGCGGAAGAAATCAAGGACGCCGTGCGGCATCTGGACATCGCCGAGGAAAAGGTCAAGCGGGGCAAGGCGGAACTGGTCGAAGCCAACTTGCGGCTGGTGGTCAGCATCGCCAAGAAATACACCAACCGGGGCCTGCAGTTCCTCGATCTGATTCAAGAGGGCAACATTGGCCTGATGAAGGCGGTGGACAAGTTCGAGTACAAACGCGGCTACAAGTTCAGCACCTATGCGACCTGGTGGATCCGCCAGGCCATCACCCGCGCGATCGCGGACCAGGCGCGGACCATCCGCATCCCGGTGCACATGATCGAGACGATCAACAAGCTGATCCGGACCTCCCGCCACCTGGTGCAGAAACTGGGGCGTGAACCGACCCCCGAGGAAATCGCCGAACGCATGGACCTCCCCCTGGACAAGGTGCGGAAGATTCTGAAGATCGCTCAGGAGCCCATCTCGCTGGAAACTCCCATCGGCGAAGAGGAAGATTCCCACCTGGGCGACTTCATCGAAGACAAGGCAGTGGTCTCGCCTTCGGAAGCGGTGATCAACCTCTCGCTGAAGGAACAGACCGCGGCGGTGCTGAAGACGCTGACGCCGCGCGAAGAAAAGGTCATCAAGATGCGTTTCGGGCTCCAGGACGGCAGCGAGCACACGCTCGAAGAAGTGGGCCAGTCGTTCGCGGTCACCCGCGAGCGCATCCGTCAGATCGAAGCCAAAGCGCTGCGCAAGCTGCGCCACCCGTCGCGTTCCCGCAAGCTGCGCGCCTTCCTGGAAGGCCCCAGCCGGGATTACCTCTGATTTGTGCTTCGCTGATCTCGACTCTGCCATAGCCGGCCGGCAAGCCCCGGCCATGCCCCAGCCCCCTGCGTCCCTCCGATTGCAAGAAGCTACCTGGTCTGTGACTCAAGGTAGCTGACGCAGCCAGTTGGCCAGCGCTTCGCCGATCGAGTGCGGATGGTCTTCCTGCAAAAAGTGCAGCCCTTCGCCCAACTCCACAATCTGCAGCTTCTTCAGATGGCGACGGCACCAGTCCACTTGCGGCGCGCGAAGAATCGCGCCGGGGGTCGCGCAGAACAGCAGCTTCGGCAAACCCGTTCGTGACAACCAGCGGTGGTATTCTGCGACTGCTTCGGCCACGTCGGCGGGTTCACCCGCGATGGGAATTTCGTTGGGCCAGCGCCAGAGCGGCTTGCGGTGGGCCGGGTCGCGGAACGGTGCGCGGTAGGACTCCATCTCCGCCTCGGTCAGCTTTCGCACCACTCCCCCGGGCAGCACCTGCTCGATGAACACAT
>JBBIOW010000043.1:0-18866 GCA_037443165.1 Nitrospiraceae bacterium
GCGCGCTGTCCTCTTTGGCGTCCCGGATCAACCGTTCGCGGATGATCGGCGCGCGAAAGAGATAGATGCCCATCGAGGCGAAGGCCTGGGTCGGGTCGTCGGGAATGGGCGTGGGATTCTGGGGCTTCTCGTCGAACCGCAGGATGCGGTGGTCCTCGTCCACCCCGATCACGCCGAAGCGCCGGGCCTCGGCGAGCGGAATCTCGATCGCGCCGACCACGGCGTCGGCCTGTTTGGCCAACAAGAAATTGTACATGTCCGCAGAGTTCATCTTGTAGACATGATCGCCGGCCAGGACGAGCAGGAACTCCGGTTGCTCGTTGTCCAACAGGAACAGGTTCTGGTAGACCGCGTCCGCCGTGCCTTTGTACCAGTCTTCGCTGATCCGTTGCTGCGGCGGGACCGATGCGAGGTATTCGCCTAACTCCGCGTTGAAGATGTTCCAACCGGTGCGGATGTGCCGGTCCAGCGAATGCGACTTGTACTGGATCAGCACGGTGATCTGCCGGAGGCCGGAATTCACGCAGTTGCTGAGGGTGAAATCGATGATGCGATATTTCCCGCCGAAAGGAACCGCCGGCTTGGCTCGGTGCTCGGTCAGGGGATGGAGCCGCTCGCCTTTGCCCCCGGCGAGCACCATGGTCAGGACTTTCCGCATGGTGCCCGGCATTGTAACAGGAGGGAGCCCTAAAAAGAAGGGATGATTGACATCGACGGCGGCCGGGACGATACTACGCGGCAATCACCGGCGAGGTGCGGACGATGCGAAAGACAGCGGTCACCAAGCGGGCGAATAGCGTGGCGCCTGCGGCAAAGGCACTCGGGTCCGAGGCGACGATCAGGGGTGTGCTGTGGCGGTTGGATCGACTGGAGCGCCAGTTGCAGAAGTTGTCGGAACTGGTTCGGGATCACGCCGAAGACGCGGACCGGCTGGTGCGGATCGTCGCCGAAGACCGGGATGTCATCCGCCGGGAACTGCTGCGGAAGCATCAGGAAACAATCCGCGTCCGCAAACACCTGCGCGATGTCAGCGCCAAAGTCGGCCTCGATCGCTGAAGGACGGATGCCGGTCCGCGTCCTCGATGACATGGCGTTCCGACCGTTTCCCCGTACACAAGACGGTGTGACGACCTGACCGTGGGCCGCTCTCGATGTCGAATCTCCCGATGAACAGCGGAGGAGTCGGCGGCGGTGGCCGACTGTAGCGTCGAGACCCGCAATCTGGTGAAACGGCACGGTTCGACGACGGCCGTCGATCACGTGTCGCTGCAAATCAAGCGGGGGGAATTTTTCTCCATCCTCGGTCCTAGCGGGGCCGGTAAAACGTCGGTGCTGCGCCTGCTTGCCGGGTTCGAGCGGCCGGATGAGGGTGAGATCCTCATCGAAGGCCGCCCGATGACCGAGGTGCCGCCCAATCGCCGGCCCGTCAACCTGGTGTTCCAGTCTTACGCGCTGTTTCCTCACCTCACCGTGTTCCAGAACATTGCGTTCGGATTGGAGATGCGCCGCCTGCCCAGGGCGGAGGTCGAGTCGCGGGTCCAGGCCGCGCTGGAAATGGTCAGGCTGGAAAGGCAGGCTACCCGCTATCCCTCACAACTGTCGGGCGGAGAGCAACAACGCGTTGCCTTGGCCAGGGCGCTCGTGAATCGGCCGGCGGTGGTGCTGTTGGATGAACCGCTGGCGGCGCTGGATCAGCAACTGCGGCAGGAAATGCAAGTCGAACTGAAGGCCATCCAGGAGCAGGTCGGCGTCACCATGGTCTGCGTCACTCATCATCAGGAAGAGGCGTTGACCATGTCCGATCGGGTGGCGGTGATGGATCGCGGCCGGGTGTTGCAAGTGGGACGTCCCCATGAGATCTATGACACGCCAGCGTCGTTGTTCGTCGCTCGCTTCATCGGGCTGTCGAATGAACTCACGGGATCGGTGGTCAGGTTGGAGAACGGGATGTGCGGCGTGGATCCCTCCGGCCTTGATTCGCCGAGGCCGATCCAGGTTCGCTGCCTTCATGACATCGACGTCGGTGACCGTGTCACCGTGGTGCTGAGACCGGAACGTGTCCGTTTCTCGACCGAAATGCCTCCGTCCGGAGACGAGAACGTGCTCGAAGCCAGAGTCGAGAAAGCCATCTACAGCGGTCATGAGCTGCACTACCTCCTGCGGCTCTCGGATCATGTGCTCTGGAAGGCCCGCGTCGCCAACGGCGCCGACGACCAGAAGCGGTTCGCCGCCGGAGAGAAGGTATTCATCCGCTGGAGCGCCGACGAGGGGGTCGTGTTGAGAGCGTGAACGCGTCCGTTCCATCCGACCCGATCACGACGGGTGTCGAGCCCGGAGGGGCTGTGGCTCGATACCCGGGTTGGCTCCTCGTGCCGGGGCTGTGCTGGGCCGTGCTCTTTTTCTTCGTTCCCCTCCTGATCGTCTTCGCGGTCAGCTTCGCGGCGCGCGGCACGTACGGCGGCGTGGTCTGGACCTTCAGTCTGACGAATTATGCTGACCTGCTTCATCCGCTGTACTTCCGGATCTTCGCACAATCGATTCTCTTCGCGGCTGTGACGACGACGCTCTGCCTCCTCCTCGGCTTTCCCCTGGCCTATTACATCGCGCGCCTCCCGCGACGCCGGCAGGGGATCTGGCTCATGCTGGTCGTGATCCCGTTCTGGACGAATTTTCTCGTAAGGACCTATGCCTGGATGTTCATTCTCCGGACCGAAGGGGTGATGAACAGGCTCCTCATCGGAGCCGGGCTGATCGATACGCCGATCGAGATCCTCTATTCCGACAGCGCCGTGGTGATCGGGCTGGTCTACGGCTATCTCCCCTTCATGGTGCTCCCGTTGTATGCGGCCGTCGAGCGACTGGACCCGGCGCTGGTGGAAGCGGCCTGGGATCTCTACGCTTCCCGTTGGGACGTCTTCCTGCGGGTCGTGCTGCCACTGACGAAACCCGGCGTGATCGCGGGTTGCCTCCTGGTCTTTATTCCGTCTCTGGGGGCGTTCATCATCCCCGATTTGCTGGGCGGTGCCAGGAGCATGATGGTCGGCAACCTGATCCAGCACGAGTATTTGGTCGTGCGCGACTGGCCGCTGGGATCGGCGCTCTCCTTCGTGCTGATGGGGTTCTTGATTGTCGCGATGGCCGTCTATTATCGGGTCGATGCGGGCATGAACCGACAGGGGAGCCAACCGTGATTCGCCGGCGCGTCTGGCTTCAGGGGATAAGTCTCGGCAATTTGCTTTTTCTGTATCTCCCGATCGCCGTCTTGGTCCTGTTCTCGTTCAATGCCTCCCGTCTCTCGGCGACCTGGCAGGGGTTCACGCTGAAGTGGTATGCCGCGCTCGCCGAGGACCGGGCGCTGCTCGCGGCGACAAGGAACAGTTTGCTGGTCGCGGTCGTTTCCACACTCCTCGCGACCGGGCTCGGGGTGGCCGCCGCCTTGGGCCTGGAACGACTCGGTTCCCGCTCGCGGCGGGTGATCGAGGGTGCCATGCTGCTGCCGCTGGTGGTTCCGGAAATCATGATGGGCGTGGCCTTGATGTTGTTCTTTGTGTTGATCAGGCTTCCGCTCGGCTTGCTGACGGTCATCATCGCCCACACTGCCTTCAATCTGCCCCTGGTCATGGTGATCGTGCGGGCGAGGCTCGGAAAACTGGACCCTCGTCTGGAAGAGGCCGCTTCCGACCTCGGCGCCACACCCTGGCAGGTGTTTCGCCGCGTGACCTTTCCCTTGCTGCGGCCGGCGGTCGTCGGAGCCGCGCTCATCGCCTTCACGGTTTCGTTGGACGACTTCATCGTCACCTTCTTCACGGCTGGCCCCGGCTCGACCACCCTGCCGCTGAAGGTCTATTCGATGATCAAGTCCGGAGTGTCGCCCGAGATCAACGCGTTGTCTGCCATTCTGGTCCTGGTCTCGATGGGGCTGGTCGGCCTTTCGCTGGCCATCCAACGGCGCGGGAAATTTATTCGTTGATCCATGGAATCATTGGGACATTGACAATGAAGCCATGAACACCTCGTCAAGGATGCCATGGTCGATCGCCGCTGTTCTCTGTGCGGCGGCCCTAGCTTGCCAGCCGACCCCGGAGGATGGGCCGAAGAAGAGCCCGCAGGCTGGCGGCGTCCGAGCGAGCCCGACGCTCCACTACTTCACCTGGTCCGATTACGCGAGCCCCGAGCTGTTGCGGGAATTCGAACAGCAAACCGGGGCGAAGGTTGTCGTCGACACCTTCAGCAGCAACGAAGAGCTGCTGGCCAAACTGCAGAGCGGGGCGATCGGCTACGACGTGACGGTGCCGTCGGATTTCATGGTGTCGATCATGATCGGGCTCGGGCTCCTGGCCGAGCTGGATCTGTCGAAAATTCCCAATGCCGCGCTGCTGGCGGAGCATTTGCAACGTTTGCCGTTTGATCTGGAACACCGCTATTCCGTGCCCTATCTGTGGGGGACTGTCGGGATCGGCTACGACTCCAGCGTCGTGCCGGAACCGCCCGACAGTTGGTCCGTGCTCTGGGATGCCCGGTACAAGGGCAAAATCAGCATGCTGAACGATCAGCGCGAAGTGTTCGGGGCCGTCCTCCGGTCGATGGGCCACTCGCTCAATACGCGGGATCCGGCCGTGATCGAGCAGGCGAAAGAGAAGCTGATCAAACAGAAGCCGCTCGTGAAGACCTACACCAGCGAGCACTACGACCACCTGCTGGCCTCGGGCGAGGTCGTGCTTGCTCACGGATGGGGCGGCCCGGTGGCCAGGGCGATGGCCGAGCGGCCCTCGATCCGCTATGTCGTGCCGAAGGAAGGGGGAACCATCTGGTCCGATTGCCTGGTCGTGCTCAAGACCTCCCGCCACAAGGACCTGGCGATGCGGTTTGTGAATTTTCTCCTCGATCCTCGGGTCGCCGCGCTCACGTCGGATCGGTTGCTCTTCGCCTCCGCCAATCGGGAAGCCAAGAAACTGGTGTCCCCCCGGGTGAGGGACAATCCGGCCGTCTATCCGCCGGAGTCGTTGTTGACCCGGCTGGAGTGGATGAGCGATGTCGGGGATGCGATCCGGGTGTATGATCGAGCATGGACCGAGCTGAAGATGCATTGACCTCCTGTCTCTTTGTGTTTCCCCCGACCTGATAAATCGGTATAATACAAGCGCGTTTCGCGCGCGGGGCGTGTCGTCGCGCCGAGGCCTGTCCCCGGGGATTTCCCGGGGACGATCTTCACGATGAAACCCCGAGGGTGGAGTTGGCTGCAACCCTGACCCGTTGGTGGAGCGGAGTTCGGTTTTCTTCTCTTCCGGTTTTGGCCTTCTTCAGCACCGTCATTCCGTTGTATCCGGCCACGCCGCTCGCGGCCGATGAAGCGACAAAATCCGCCGTCCCACCCGGCCCGACAATACGGCTGAGCCTCGACGAGGCGCTGGCCTTGTTCCTGAAACAAAACCTCGACCTTCTCATCGCGAAATTCGGCGTGGATTATGCCAGGGGGCAGCAGATCACGGCCGCCCTTTTCCCGAACCCTGTGTTCTCGGTTTCGACGGCAGGCTCGTTTGCGAAGCATCAGTTCGGCGAACGTTCCAACCTGACCCGCAGCGGCCAGGTCTACCCGCAGATCCAGCAACTCTTCGAGATGGCCGGTAAGCGAGGCTATCGGATCGAGAGCGCCGGGTTCGGGACGCAGTCGGCCGAAGCGAATTTCGAGGACGCGATCCGTCAACTCGGATTCACGGTGAAGGATACCTATTACAGGGTACAATTGGCTCAGCGGCGGCTGGCCCTGGCGGAGGAGAACCGCGACCGGTTTTCGCGCATTCTCGAAATCAATACCATCCGGTTCAAGAAAGGGTATATCGCCGAAGTCGATTTGATCCGCATCCGCCTCCAACTCATCGACTTTCAATCGCAGGTCATCCAGTTTATTCAGGAGGCGGACTCGGCCCGCGCCGATCTGCGCCAATTGCTCAGGCTTTCGCCTGCCGTCCGGCTCGAGTTGACGACGGAGTTGGAGTTCCATCGCATCGATCCGGACATCGACAAATTGCGGATGTTGGCTCTGGAAGCGAGGCCTGATCTCAGGGCGAAGCGGTATCTTCAGGCTCAGCGCATAGCCGATTTGAAGTTGGCCAGGGCGTACCGCTACCCCGATGTGACCCTCGGGGGCGGATACGCGGTGCAGGGACCGACGGGCCCGGATTTGCAGCAACAGGCGATGATGAGCGTCGGCGTGCCGCTCCCGCTGTTCAACCGCAACCAGGGCGGTATCATGCAGGCCGAGGTTGCGGTACAGGCGGCGGAAGCGGATCTCAACAAGACGATCAATCAGGTGGAAAATCAGGTGGATGTCGCTTACCGGAACCTGGTGCAAAGTCGGCGCCTGGTGGAAGCATACCTGGGCGGCATTTTGGAGGATGCGCGCGCCACCTTCACGATCGTCGAACAGGCGTACGAACGGGGCGGCGCCACGATTATCGATCTGCTAGATGCGGCCCGGACGTCGCGGACCATTCAGCAGAACTACATCGAGGCGCTGTTCAATTATCAGCGCAACCTGTTTCAGCTCGAGAGCGCGGTCGGGCAGGAGATCACATCGTGATCGGACAAGAGGCGAGAGGCGAGAGGCGATGGGTTGTGATGCTTGCCGTCTTGTACGCAGTGTTGGCCTCCTGCGGGCGGGCGGAGGAGCCCTCCCAGTCCAATGCGGCGACCCCTCCGGTGTCCCCGACGCCTGCGCCCGGCGCCGAGGCGCAGCCGCGCATCGAAACCGCGGTGGTGGATTACAGTCCGGTCAAACCGGCGCTGGTGCTGGCCGGCAAGGTGGCGTACGGCGAGGATCGCTATTCGAAGATCTCGTCTCCGCTGCAGGGGCGGGTCGTCGAGGTGCGCGTCCATTTGGGAGACCACGTGAAGGCCGGCGACACGCTGCTGGTGATCGATAGTCCGGATATCACGGCGGCCTATTCCGACTTTATCAAGGAAGCGTCGGAGCTGGAGTACGCGACCAGGGCCTATGAACTCGCCAAGGATCTGTACGAGACCAAAGCCTTGCCCCAGAAGGACCTGAAGCAGGCGGAGAACGACTTGATCAAGGCCCGAGCCGAGTTTCGCCGGGCCAAGGAACGGCTCCTGTCGCTCCGCGTGCCGGCGGCCGAGTTGGAGAAACCCCTTGCTCAGCAGCGCATCACCTCACGCTTCGAGATGAAGAGCCCGTTGGCCGGCACCGTGGTGGAACGCTTTGTCACGCCTGGTCAATCCGTGGGCAGCGATCCGTCGCAGGTGCTGTTCACGATCGCCGATCTGGACACGCTGCAGGTGGTGGCGGATGTCTACGAGCGCGACCTGGCCTTGGTCAAGGTCGGGCAGGTCGCGCGCGTGACAGTCGAAGCGTATCCGGGCGTGGTGTTCCCGGCCGCGATCGCCTCCGTCGGCGACGTGGTCGATCCGAATACGCGGACGATCAAGGTCCGCGCGTGGGTCAACAACGAAGACCGCAGGTTGAAGCCCGAGATGTTCGCGCGGCTGAATATCGACGTCGGCGACGCCACTCCGTTCCTGGCGATTCCGAAGGAGGCGGTGCTGGAAGCCGACGGGAAGCACTTCGTCTACGTCGTGGAAGGACCGGACCGGTATGTCAAGCGGGAGGTCAAAGTCGCCAGCGTGTCCCCCGAACAGTTTCGGGTTCTCGAAGGGCTCTCTCCGGGCCAGCGCATCGTCGTGAAAGGCGCGGTGCTGATCAAGGGCCAGGAAGTGAAGGGATAGCGTGCACGAAAGTCACGCGGTCGCCTCGGTTGCGGGTGACGGGCCGAGACGATGATCGCACGAATCGTTGAAATTTCCCTCGTCCAGCGGTTTCTCCTCTGCACCCTCGGCATCAGTCTTCTCTTCGGCGGGCTCTACGCCTTTCACCTTCTCGACATCGTCGCCTACCCCGACCCCTCCCCGCCGATGGTCGAATTGATCACCCAATATCCGGGGTGGTCGGCCGAGGAAATCGAGCGTCAGATCACCATTCCTATCGAGGTGGCGCTCAACGGCACGCCGGGGCTCACCGATATTCGGTCGTTGTCCATTTTCGGCCTCAGCGACATCAAGGTCTATTTCGACTTCGGCACCGACTATTTCTTCGACCGGCAGGAGGTGTTGAATCGCCTCGCGATGGTGACCCTGCCGCCTGGCGCCCAGCCGGCGCTCTCGCCCTGGTGGGCCATCGCCGAGATCTATCGGTACGAACTGGCGGGGGAGAACGTCAACCTGACCGATCTGAAAACCATTCAGGACTGGGATTTGCGAAGAGAGTTCCGGCGCGTGCCGGGGGTCATCGACGTGACGGCGTTCGGCGGCACCACCAAGGAATATCACGTCGATATCGACCCGGGAAAGCTGATCAGCTACGGCGTCAATCTGCCGCAGGTGATGACGGCGCTCGCCAACAGCAACGCCAACGTCGGGGGGAATTACCTCACGGTCGGGGCGCAGAATTTCAACATTCGGGGATTGGGGCTGATCAACAGCCTCGCGGACATCGAGAATGTGGTGGTGGCGGAAAAGGAAGGGATCCCGATTTTCGTGAAGACCCTCGGCCAGGTGTCCGTCGGCCATCGCGTGCGTCTGGGAAAGGTCGGGATCGACGACCGCGATGACGTCGTCGAGGGCGTGGTGTTGCTGCAGCGCGGATACAAGGCGCTGTCCGTACTCGAAGGGGTCAGAGCCAAGGTCCAGGAGCTGAATACCTGGAAACTGCCTAAGGGCGTGAAGATCAAAACGTTTTACGACCGCACGGTGCTGATCAACACCACGGTGGAGACGGTCACGGACATCCTCATCAGCGGCATGGTCCTGGTATTCGTCATCCTGTTTGTGTTTCTCGGTCATTTTCGTGCGGCCCTCATCGTCGCGTTGACTATTCCCCTCTCGCTGCTCTTTACGTTCACCATGATGGTGTTGATCGGGCAGTCCGCCAACCTCATCTCGCTCGGGGCCATCGACTTCGGCATCATCGTGGATGCGACGCTGATCATGGTCGAGAGCATCTTCTTCCATCTGGCCCATCACCGCGGACCCGGGCTGACTCCGCCGCAGCAGATCGTTCGGGCGGCCCGCCAAGTCGGGCGCCCCATCTTTTTTTCAACGGCCATCATCGTCGTGGCGTTCATCCCCCTGTTCACGATGACCGGCGTGCCGGGCAAGATTTTCGCGCCCATGTCCGTCACATACGGCTTCGCCCTCCTGGGCGCGTTGCTGATGGCCTTTACACTGGCGCCGGTGCTGTGCTCGCTGCTGCTGACCGATCCGATCAGCGAGGAGGACACGGCCGTCGTCCGCGTGGTCCGTCGTCTGTACGCGGGAACGTTGCGCTGGGCTCTATCGCACAAAATGATCGTGGTGGGCTTCGTGCTGGCGCTGCTCGCGACGGCGCTCATGGCACTCAGGTTTTTGGGCGGCGAATTCATGCCGGCGCTGGAGGAAGGAAATCTGTGGGTGCGGGCGACCATGCCGGTGGATATCTCCTTCGACCAAGCGGCTCGACTGACGACCGAGATCCGGCAGATCTTCCGGCAATCCCCAGAGGTGACGACGGTCGCCTCGCAGCTCGGACGGCCCGACGACGGGACCGACCCCACCAGCTTTTTCAACGCGGAATTCCTGGCCAACCTGAAGCCGTACAAAGAATGGCGACCGGGCTTGACCAAAGAGAAGCTGATTGCGGAGATTGAAGAGCGACTCAAATCGATCCCCGGGGTCATCTTCAATTTCTCGCAGGTGATTCAGGACAACGTCGAGGAGGCCATGTCCGGTGTCAAAGGCGAGAACTCCATCAAATTATTCGGAACCGACCTGAGAGTGATGGAGGCGAAAGCGGTGGAGATCGAGCGGGTGATGCGTCGGGTGCCGGGCGTCAAGGATTTGGGCATTTTCCGTCTAATGGGGCAACCCAACCTGCTGATCGAGGTGGATCGGGAGGCCAGCGCCCGGTACGGGCTCCAGGTGTCGGACGTCAATGCAGTGGTCCAGGCGGCGGTCGGCGGGCAAGCGGTCACGAAAGTCTACGAAGGTGAGCGGTTGTTCGATCTCGTCGTCCGGTTTCTTCCCGAGTTTCGACAGGACCCCGAGGCGATTGGCAACATTCTGGTCAGCACACCGAACGGGGCGCGCATTCCGCTCAAGCAACTGGCCAGCATCACGACTCAGACCGGCGCGTTCGTCATCTATCGGGAAAACAACCGCCGTTACATCCCGATCAAGTTCAGCGTGCGGGATCGGGACTTGGCCAGCACGGTGCAGGAGGCGCAGGCCCGACTGGCCAAGGACGTGCAGCTTCCCGAGCGCTACACCATGGAGTGGGCGGGCCAATACGACCAGTTGAAAGACGAGCAAAAACGGCTGACCAAGGTCGTGCCGCTCAGCCTCGTCATCGTTCTGTTTCTCCTCTACACGGCCTTCAATTCGGTCAAGAACGCGTTGCTGGTCCTCGTCACGGTGCCGTTCGCACTCATCGGCGGCGTGTTCTCCCTGGTCGCGACGAACACGCATTTCAGCATCTCCGCGGCCGTCGGCGTCATTTCGACCCTGGGGGTGGCAATCCTGGGTGGCGTGTTGTTAATCTCTCGGATCGAGGACTTCCGCCGCTCCGGCATGCCGCTGACGGAGTCGATCATGAAGGGGGCGGACGTTCAGATGCGGCCGATCCTGATGGCGACGCTGGCGGCGGCGATCGGGCTCCTGCCAGCGGCCGTGGCGACGGGCATTGGGTCGCAGGCGCAGAAGCCGCTCGCGAGGGTCGTAGTGGGCGGGATGCTGACGGCCGCGGTGCTGATTCTCCTCGTGCTGCCGGTGTTGTATGATATCGTGCATCGGCGCCGCGATGGACGAGAGACCTAACGCGGTGGATAGGCGACGGAACGGAGACGGCGTCGATGAATCGACGTGATACGGAGGAGGACCGCGTGCCATGAAGGCGGGTATGAGACTGTTGGTGGTGGTACTGATCGGCGCGGTGTCGATGTGGGGCGGTGTGCGGACGGTGTGGGCCGCAGGGAACCTCCCTCGGATTGTGCCCGTCCAGATTCCGTACGAGGCTCCGCCAAAACTGGAAACCGCTCCGGACACGTCGGTCCCGCAAAACACCAAACCGCTGAGCCAAGAGGAATTGCAGCGCGCGGAGGCGCTGCTTCCCCTGCTGGAAGGCAAACAGGAGTTCTGGGCGATGGGGGAGTTCGTGCATCTGGGCGAGCCGGTGGTGCCGGTCCTGGTGAAGGCGTTGACCATGCCGGGTCCGCGACTCCGCTACAACGCGATCGAAACGCTGTCCATGTTGAAGGCGACCGCGGCTGTGCCCGCGTTGCTCGAGACCGCCAAGCAGCCGAACGAGATGCCCAGAATCCGTGAGCACGCCTTGCGGGTAGCGGTTCGGCTGGATCCTTCACAGGCGCCCGCCGCCATCGAACTGATGGCGAAAGACCGGAATCCGACCATCCGGAAGGCCGCGGCGTTCGAATCGCGCTATGTCCGCCAGAAGGCGGTGGTTCCCGTGCTGATTTCGTTGTTGTCCGACGAGGAGCGCTTCGTGGCGATTTCCGCGATCCATTCGCTCTGGCTGTTGACGCGACACGAAAGCGAGATGCACGACTGGGAAGCCTCGACGCAGCAGGAGCGCCAAGAGTGGGCGCAGGAGTGGATCGATTGGTGGAACGCGAGCCAGGAGACGTTCGAGTTGCCGGAACCGAGAAGGCCGAAGGTGGCTCCTCCGCAAGGGTAGTGCGCGCGGAGCGAAACGGCCCGCGTCTTGTCGGCGTCGAGAGGGCTATGCTATAAAAAATCGTCCCCGGTTCTGTCCGGTTTCACTGAAGAGAGAGGTGTATGGCTCTGCTGAAAATCGCCAAGCTAGGCAACCCGGTTCTCAGAAAGATCGCGGCTCCGGTTGATCCCGCCGACATTCGGTCATCGTCGTTCCAACAGTTCATCGACGACATGTTCGAGACCATGTACGAGGCGGAAGGCATCGGGCTTGCGGCCCCGCAGGTGTCCCGTTCGCAACAACTGGTGGTCATGGAATGTCCGGGCGAAGGCGGGTTCCCCAAGACCGTGCTGATTAACCCGACAATTCTCTACTACGGGCCCAATCAGATCGAGAACTGGGAGGGATGTTTGAGCATAGACGGGTTGAGAGGCAAAGTGACCAGGCCTTCGATGGTCCGGGTGAAGGGGTTGGATCGGTACGGCGCTCCGGTCGACTTCGAGGCATCCGGTCTGTACGCGGTCTGCATCCAGCACGAACTCGATCACCTGATCGGTAAACTCTTCCTCGACCGCATGACCGATCTGTCGACGCTCACCCAGTTGGAGGAGTTCGACCATTACTGGAGAAAAGAAACCGCAGCCGTCATTTGAACGAATGAGGAATTCTCAATGGTAATTCATCATTCATAATTCAACATTCAGAATTGCTTCAGTGAGCTCTCTTCTCCGCGTCCTCACGTATCTCAAGCCGTATCGCTTCCTTGCGTTGATCACGCTGTGTTTCGCCGGGCTCGCCACGGCGATGGAACTAGTGCCACCGTGGCTCGTGAAAGTCGTCATCGACGACGTGATCGCGGCCAAGCGACCGGAATTGCTGCCTTGGACACTCGCGGGATTGCTGCTGGCCTACGGGCTCAAGAACCTGTGCGCCTCCCTGCGTATCCGATTCAACAATACGCTCGAGCAGCGCGTCGTGCACGACTTGCGGGCCCAGATCTTCGCGGCCCTCCAACGCCTGTCGCTCGGCTACTTTGAGAACCGCTCGACCGGCGAAATCATGTCGCGGGTCAACAACGATACAGAGCATGTCGAACGCATCTTCATCGACGGGTTGGAGGGCATGCTCACCGCGTCGCTAACTCTGGTGGGCATCGCGATCATGCTCTTTTCGCTGAACTGGAAGCTGGCCTTGCTTTCCCTTCTCCCGATTCCGATTCTCATCGTGTCCGCGTTAAAGTTCACGGCGCGGGTGCATAGCTATTACCATCGCATCCGAAAAAGCGCCGCTGAGCTGAACGCGTATCTGCAAGATGCGTTGTCCGGCATCAGGGAGACGATGGGGTTCAACCGGCAGGCCTACGAGCAGCAACGGTTCAACCGGTTAAGCCAGGAATACAGCCGGAACAACCTCCGAGCCATGTGTCTCTGGTCGATCTATTCGCCGGGAGTGATCTTCGTGGGCAGCACGGGCACGCTGCTGATCCTGTGGTACGGGGCCGGCGAGGTGTCGGCAGGAACGCTGACGGTCGGCGAGTTGGTGATGTTCCTGTCTTATTTGGCGCTCTTTTATGTTCCGATCAACCAAATCCACTCCGTCAACCATATGCTGCAACATGCACTCGCGGCCAGCGAGCGGGTGTTCGATGTGCTGGACACCGCGCCGGAAGTCCGGGATCGGCCCGGGGCGGTCCGGCCGGTCGCGCGATTGCGGGGGGAGGTTCGTTTCGATCGAGTGGTGTTTCACTATCGATCGGACGTGCCCGTCCTGTTGGACGTCAACCTGACCGTGAAACCGGGCGAACGGGTGGCGTTGGTCGGTCCGAGCGGCGCGGGCAAGAGCACGATGCTCAAGCTCCTCATGCGTTTCTATGACGTCCGCTCCGGCGCGATCACGATCGACGGCTACGATCTGCGGGACTTGCCGCTCGCCTTTCTCCGGAGCCAGATCGGGTTGGTGCAGCAGGAGCCGTTCCTGTTCAACGGCACCGTGCGCGAGAATATCGCGTACGGCGATCTGTCCGCGGATCAGGAGAAAATCGAAGCGGCGGCGCGCGCGGCCCGCGCTCATGAGTTCATCATGGATCTGCCGGAGGGGTACGACACCTGGATCGGAGAGCGCGGGGTCAAGCTCTCGGTCGGCCAGAAGCAACGGGTCTCTATCGCGCGCGTCCTTCTGAAGGACCCGCCCATCGTCATCTTCGACGAGGCCACGTCCAATATTGACACGGAAACCGAGGTGAAAATCCGAGAGGCCTTGAGCCACCTGACCCGCGGGCGGACGACGTTCATCATCGCGCACCGATTGTCGACGCTCCATGACGTCGACCGCATCGTGGTGGTGGAACGCGGCCGCATCGTCGAGGAAGGTGTGCACGAGGAGTTGTTGAATCGAGGCGGAGTGTACGCGGGGCTCTACGAGGCTCAGTTCCAAATCTAGATACTCGCTGGACCGCAGGATTGCGGACTCTGCCGCCACGTGGCTATACTTTCGGTCAGTCAATGAGGGGGTGACGATGGTGTTGGTGTACGAGAGCGATCCGCTGGACAGCGAGCATGCGAGAGGACATTTTTACCATGTCTGCCTCGGGCGCATCGACCGCAACGAGCTGACGGTGCCTCCGCCGGACAAACCGTACGAGTGCCCCTGCTGCGGCGTGGAGTTGGAGACGGAAGACTTTATGGTTGCTCAGTACAAGGGGTCGGTTTGAGCGGACGGGAACCGCTACGCGCTAACCGTGAATCGGGGCTCCGGCCGAGTCTTGGCGGTTTGCGGATAACGGTTGGCGACTGACAGGAAACCATGCCGGGAAGCGCGGGCCGGAAGACGGTGTCGGTGATGCGAGGCCTGATGATGCTCTGTGAGGCCTGTTACGACGAGGCCATCAAGGACAAGTTGGTGGACGCGAAGAACTATGTGGCCGACCACGAAACCCTGTTCGACACGATCTGTCCGGGCTGCAGCGATATCAATCGCCCGCTGATCGACGACATGCTCGGCAGTTCGGAGTGAGCATCTGTCTTCTCTTCCTTCGGTCGTCGCACCTGCCGCCCGCGCTTCATCTTTTCCCTCGGGCTGCTGCCGCACGCCTCTTGCCCGCTCAATGGCAGGTCTTGCCGTCGAAGAACTTGCAGGCGGATTCGCCGCCTGTGACTTTCCAGGTCTTGAGCAACGGCGGCTTATCAGGACGTAACTCCACGACGATGTCGACCAGCGTCATCAGGGGCAGCTTGTCAATGTGAGGCTTCGCTTCCTCCGGCAGATCGACCCAGAAGACCGCGCCGCTGTCGGCGATCACGATGCGGCCGTTCTGCTTGTCGATCTGAATGATGGGACTGTAAAAGCTTTTCTCCACGGCGAAACTGACGGCGGACCAGCCGAAGAGAAAAGCCAGGGCAATGAAGACGATGAACCCAATCATGGTTGTGCGTGGCATGACGGGACCCTCCGCTAGAGTGATGAATGAAAGGTATGGGGTGAATAGACGGCACAATAGTACATGAAACTCCTCCAGACGGGAAGGAGGTGAACTGAGCGAAAGGGTGTCAGATCGTTTGAATATCCGCAGGTGTCGCCCGACCCTTCCGGATCCAGTAGGTCCGGATGTCGGGCTTGGCTTTGTCTTGAAGCGAAATGAGCAGATAGGCAGGAACCGGCAGGTTGATCTTCCCCCAGTAGTCCTCGTATTCGGTCGCGATCTTGATGTCGGTGACCGACGGCCTGGCCGGGTCGTTGGGGTGGGAATGGTAGACGACCTGCAGCTCCAGGCCCTGTTTCCTCATGTCCTTTTGAGCCAGAGCCAGATCGTGGGAATCCATCACAAAGGCGATCTCCGCCCGTTCCTGGGGAGAGAGACGCCCCAAGTGGGCCGCCTTGGCCTCGTCGAAGCCGGCCAGCTTCTCCGCGCCGTCGAGCGCGACCACGTTCTTGATCCGGTAGATGTGCGTGACGGTCCGATCGTTTCCGGCCAACAATCCGCAACACTCATAGGGATCGAGCTCCCGGGCATGGGCGACGATCTCGTCCAGAATGTGCCGGGGGATCTTCAGGTCGGGCACGGTCAGATGTTGCACGTCACGGTGTAGTTCCCGCCCAGATCGGTGATGGTCGGGTGCGCCCCGCAGAGCGGGCAGCTTGGGTCTTTCGGTCTGGATACCTTGCGGAACTTCATCTCCAGCGCATCGTAGATCAGCAGCCGGTCGGCCAACGTTTCGCCGATGCCGAGGATTTCCTTGATCGCTTCGGACGCCTGCAGCACCCCGATGGTGCCGGCGAGCACGCCCAAGACTCCGGCTTCCTGACAGTTCGGCACTAAGCCGGCCGGTGGCGGCTCGGGGTACAGGCAGCGATAGCAGGGGTAGCCTGCATGCGGCTTGATGGTCGTCAACTGACCTTCGAACCGGAAGATGCTACCGGAGATGAGAGTCTTCTTGGCAAAGAAACACGCGTCATTGACCAGGAACCGGGTCGAGAAATTGTCGGAGCCGTCCAGGACGATGTCGTAGTCGTGCAGCAGGCCCATGATGTTGTCGGCATCCACGTGGAATTGATACGTCTTGACCGTCACGTCCGGGTTCAGCGCCGCCAGGGTTTTCTCACCGGATTCGACTTTGGGCCTCCCGACCGTCGCGGTGGTGTGCAGGATCTGCCGCTGGAGGTTCGACAGGTCAACGACATCGCCGTCTACCAGTCCGATTGTGCCGACGCCGGCGGCGGCGAGATACAACGCGGCCGGTGAGCCCAGCCCGCCTGCGCCGATCACGAGCACCTTGGCCCGCACCAGCTTCTTCTGTCCCTTCCCGCCGACATCCTGCAGGATGATATGCCGGCTGTACCGTTGGATCTGTTCGTCGGTGAAATCCATCGTCTTGTCAGTGATACGTGACGCGTGCTGCGTTATGAGTCAAAGAGCCGCTACAGGGTTACTTTTTTCGTGTGCCGCATAACGTGTCATGGGTAACACTTTTATCTCTTTATTCAACGACGTTCAACTCGATCGGATCGACGATGCAGCCTTTCTCTCGCAACCCCTGGACGGCGCGCTCGATTTCCGCGGTCTCGCCGGTGAGTTCCACGTCCATCCAGCCCGTGGTTTCCCGTACATCCGCCCGCCGCACGTTGGTCACGACTTTATACTCGTGGCCGATCTGATAAATGATCGGTTCCTTGATCTTTTCCTCCGGGAACCGGATGTGGAACCGCAGACTCGGCATCAGCGCCCTCCCGCAATGGCGGGCACGATCGACACTTCATCGCCGTCCTTGAGCGAGGTGTCCTTGCCATTCAGGAAGCGGATATCCTCTTCGTTGACGTAGATATTAACGAACCGACGCAGCTCCCCCTTCTCGTCGCAGAGACGGTCTTTCAAGCCGGGATGCGTCGTGTTCAGGTTGTCGATCATCTCCGCGATCGTCGCGGCCTTGGCTTCAATCTCGCCCTGTCCCTTCGTTAGGGGCCGTAGAGGAGTCGGAATGCGGACCTTGATCATGCGTCACCACCGCCGTTTTTGCCCATCTTGAATGTCTTTTCGAAACTCACCAGACTTGGCTGAATGCGAACCGGCCGGCCGACCGCGTCGATGACCGCCTCCTGGGTTTTCAAGCCGTTCCCCGTCACATAGGCCACCGTCACGTCGGTTTTCTTGATCACGCCCTGCTTCACCAGCTTGCGGAGCACTCCGATGGTCACACCTCCGGCCGTTTCCGCGAAGATCCCTTCGGTCTGGGCCAGCAACTTGATCCCTTCCACGATTTCCTCGTCGGTCACCATCTCCATGGCGCCTTTGCTCTCCGCCGTCGCCTTGAGTGCGTAGTAGCCGTCGGCGGGGTTACCGATGGCGAGCGACTTGGCGATCGTCTTCGGCTTCACCGGTTTGAAAAAGTCCCGGCCGGCCTTGTACGCAGTCGCAATGGGCGAGCAGCCCTCCGCCTGGGCGCCATTGATCTTGGTGCGGACGGCATCGACCAGCCCCAAGGTATGCAGTTCGTTGAGCCCCTTCCAGATTTTGGTCAGCAGCGAACCGGACGCCATCGGGATGACGACTTGATCAGGAGTCCGCCAGCCTAATTGTTCCACCGTCTCAAAGGCCAAGGTCTTGGAGCCTTCGGCATAGTAGGGCCGCACGTTGATGTTGACGAAAGCCCAACCGTGCTCGGCGGCGATCTCGCTGCAGAGCCGGTTCACGTCGTCGTAATTGCCTTCGACTTCGACGACGTTCGGCCGGTAGATCAGATTGCCCAGCACCTTCGCCGCTTCCAGGTCGCCGGGGATGAAGACGTAGCAGGTCATGCCGGCGGCGGCGGCGTGAGCGGCGACCGAATTGGCCAGATTGCCGGTCGAGGCGCAGGCGACCGTCTCGAAGCCGAGTTCTCGGGCGCGGGTCAGGGCGACGGCGACGACCCGGTCTTTGAACGACAAGGTCGGATGGTTGACCGTATCGTTCTTAATGTACAGCTCGTCCAGCCCCAGGTAGGCGCCCAGGTTTTTGGCGCGCACCATGGGCGTGAAGCCGGCGTGCGGTCCGACGAGCGCCGTCCCTTCGACCGGCAGCAGATCGATGTAGCGCCACATGCTCCGCGGGCCTTCCTCGATCTTCTTGCGTGAGACGGTCCGCTTGATCTCCTCGTAGTTGTATTTGACCTCGAGCGGACCGAAGCACATCTCGCACACGTGGATGGCCTTGGTGGGATATTCCTTGCTACATTCGCGGCAGATGAGCGCTTTCATCTTGCTCATGGGGCACCTTCAAGAAAGCGGTCAGGCGTCAGCTTTCAGCAGTCAGCGTGAATCTTCAATGCTCGCCGACCGCCGATGGCTGATCGCTGACAGTTGTCGTTCTCAGCTCACAGGTCTCCGGTTCGTGATCGAAGAGTTCCGTGATCGTCGGATCGTCTCCGCAGAGCGGGCAGTTCGGGTTCCGCCTCGCCTTGATCTCGCGGAATGCGGTCCGGCGCGCATCGAAATCCAGCATCCGATCGGTCAACGGACGCCCGATGCCCAGGACCAGCTTCAGGGCTTCCGTCGCCTGGAGCGTACCGATGATCCCGGCCAGAACGCCGATCACGCCGGCTTCCTGACAACTCGCGACCAAGCCCGGCGGCGGGGGGTTCTTGAACACGCACCGGTAGCAGGCCGATTTTCTGGGGAT
>JBBIOW010000044.1:0-18810 GCA_037443165.1 Nitrospiraceae bacterium
CCTTCGTCCGAAGGCTAAGCATTGCATATCACGACCTTTGCCCTGCTGTCATTCACCTCAACCTTCCGCAACATGGTACACGCGGCGCTTTGTTATGGGCTCTACAAAAAATATTTGCTTGGGACATTGTAAGCTCTAACTAACTTGGGATTCGGTAAAGAAAGTAACCTCGTACAATTTTCCAGAAGCAAGAAGACCGATCCGGCCTATGGTACGGTTTACACCGGCACCACATTGTTCACCCCGATCTCGACCGCTGCTCGCTGGCCGCAACGGACGCCGATCACCAGCGATGGCGCGCGCCAGGACTCATCGGCGCTTCCCAGTTCGACATCTCGTGCTCGCGCCCACGTCATGCCCAGCCCAATCGGGCGGAGCTACAGCTCCGCTTTGACATATCGCCCCACCGCATGCAGGTGGGCCTCAAAATCCTGGAGATTCTCACGGATGATTCGCCATACTTCCCGGCATCGACCTTCCCATAGAGATGCACGAGCCGATGGCGGAACCTGGCCATCTTGCTCATTCGCACCTGCAGATCAGGCTCCAACACGCCCAACTCCCCGAGGATCGCCATGCAGTCGGCATAGTCTTCCGGACTCCGTCCTCCTTTCTTGGCCGCCAGATGATTGCAGATATCGAGCGAGGCTTCCGCCGCGACAATCAAGAGGTGCTTGGCGCTATTGACGGTCTTGGCGTCGGAGAGAAAGGCCTGATCATCCTGCTGGCCGATCTCTTCTAGTTGGCGGCATGCGTTACGTAGACGGCCGGCCAGTTCGCGAAGGCGATCGAGATTGAGGTCAATCACCGACGGCCTTGCGGAGATACCGTCTCGCAAACGGCGCAAAATCGCAGTAGTCGTCCCAGGTTCTCGCACGAAATTCATCCAGGAAATCCGTCTCTCTGACTAACAACGCTTTTCCCTTGAGGGCGTGGTACCGGAAGGCTACAGGCGCATCATTGAGCACGCGCACATCGACCGGCATGCCGACGGCCGCGCTGAACCGGATCCCTAGGTCTACCTCATATCCGCGCAAGGTCTCGCTCCCTATTGCCCCTGGATCGATAGACAGGGCCAAATCCACATCACGGAACGAGACATCTGTCAGAAACGATCCATGGAGCAGAGCAAAAAGAATTTCAGATCTGCCCTGCAGGAGGTCTTGAAGTTGCCGGACCAGCCGGTCTTTTTGTTCGACTGACATCGTGCGTGGTCGCATGCTGAGTTCCCTTCGATCCGCCGGCGCAATCATTGGCCGGGGAGTTTCTCGACGAACCGGTTGACGTGGTCGAGGTAGATCGGTATTTGCTGAACCGTGCTCTTCAGGGCTTGATAGACTTTCGACGGGTCGATCTCATCGTAATCGTGGACGATTCGATTGCGCAGCCCGGCCGAGACGGCAATCTCACGGGAAAACTCCCCCGGCAGAATTCCCACCATTCCGAGCATCTCAAAGGATTCATGATAGTCCTTCGGCGGAGGGTGCCCGCTTTCGGTGATCAGGTGGTAATTGATGTCGATCATCCGCCCGATCATCCGCTCCAGGTAACGTTCGGCGAGCACTTCATTGATCGGATTGGCCAGATAGGTCTCGGCCGTCAGCCGTGATAGATCGGTTAACGACGACAGATCCTTCAGGATCAAGGTGATTTTTCGCGTGACCAACTCCCGATCAATCATGCCCGGCTCCGCTACCGGTGCAGAGGACCGCCAGGCGACGGCTGACGAATCGCCGCTCCAACGCCAGGAAGCGGCGATGATCCTGGTATCGCTTGAATGCATACACGCGCAGCCGAGCTAGGTCCTCTTCCTTTCCATAGAGAAGCCGGCATTGCTCCGTGATCTTCTTGAGAAACAGCGGATCGGCCCGATTCACTAGGACCAGATCAATCTCCCGCCCGGGGAACCGTTCACGCAGTTCCTCGCTGATCTCGTTGAGAACGCTCAGCGGAACGTCGCCCGCTTCAAACATGATCGCAATGTCCAGGTCGCTGTGCGGATGGTGAGTCCCCGACACGGTGGACCCGAACTGCAGCATCAATCGAATGCCCCTCCGCTGGGCAAGATGCTCCAATGCGTCCGGGGTTCTGTCTGCCCGATCAATGCCCATCCTCTCCTCCGCTCAGCATCCTGACTGTGCCCCTCCTCACCCTGCCTTCCCCCGAAAAGGGGGCGAAGGATGGTGTGGAAGAGCCATTTTTAGGAGCTGATCATTTTTGCTCGACCATTTCGATCGGACGCGACCATTCCGACATCGGTTTCACACCGGCGCCACGTCGTTCACGTCAATCTCGACGGCGGCGGCTTGTTGGATCAAGCGCACGCCGACGACGAGCCGATGGCGCCGGTCTTTCCGTAGCAGGATGCCGCGAATGCCCTGCAGCGGGCCTCTCACCACTTCCACCGTCATCCCTTCCCGAAGGTAGGGATGCGCGTCATACGGCAGGACGCTGGCCATCAGCGTTCTGAGTGCGGCGATTTCCTCGTCGGTCACCGGTTCGGGCCGGTGACCGGAGCCGACAATGTCCACCACCCCCGCCACTTGCAAGACCGGCCTTCGGTCGGGCCAAGCGAAGCGGACAAAACAATAGCCGGGGAACAACGGGACTTCGATCTCCTTCTTGCGGTCTTTCCACTGGCTCAACCGCTTGACCGTCGGCAGCAGCGGCTCCAGCCCCTGGCCGGCCAGCCGGTCCCGTACCAGCTTCTCGTGCCGGGATTTGGTGCGGAGGGCGTACCAGCGGCATGAATGGTCTGCCTGGTTCATCTCGTTGATTCGGTTTGTTTGGTAAGGTAGCCTTGATCCACTGCCATGGACAAATGGCTCTGAACCTCAGCAGCGAACGGTATCGCGATAACGAGAAACGGCATGAATTCCTTGTTTGACCGGCGAACGAATCCGTCCGCGATATTGGCCATCACGGAGCCAGCCGCTCCTTGAATCTGCTTTGAAAATCCCCCTCACCCTTCCCTCTCCCCCAGGATGGGGGAGAGGATACAGGTGAGGGGGTCTCGGATAGCGCATTTTCATGCTGCAGGGTGGCCCGAAGGGCCATGACGACTGCTTTGAAAATGCCACCCCCACCTTGCCCCCCCTCGAGGGAGAGGGAAAACGCGTGTTCCCTCTCCCCTGCGTGGGCTCGGACACAGCTCCGCCCTCTCACTTACAGGCTCCTCCGGCCCATCCATCGGAGCATGCGTGAACGTGTGGCCTCCAGGAACCTTGCCCCCGTCACTGCCGGGTACGGCCGGTCAATCAGCCTTCTGGAGACCTTTTTAGTCTGCTACAACGGAGACGCCCCGCCCATCACCGGAGCGCCCCACTGACATAACGCTCGATCGTTGCGACAAACTCGTCCGCTTCTTGAACCGCGCGGCGCGCCGTGGCTTCATCCAAGTACGACAAGGCATCATAGTCGCCCGCTTCACGATCGTCCTTCAGATTGCTCAACAACTTGCCCCACTTTTTGTCGAGTTTCCCGGTTTTCACCAGCCACAACCCGAACAGCGTCACGACGCCTGTGTGGGTGTCGGCCCGTTGTCCCTCGGTCAGGAGCGCAGCCTGAGCGGCGTGGTACGCAGCATAGTACGCACGGGAAATCGCATCGTCCCACTCTCCTTGGCACAGAGGTCGCGGGCGACCCGGGCCTTCTCGCGCGCCTTGGCGAGATAGCCGCGGATTAACTCCTGTTGCGCCTTATCCAACGAGGATTCCCTCTCGTTTCACATGTTCCATAAACGGCGTCTGCAGGGCTTGCAATCTGGCAAACTCCTGTTCCGGAAACACCTTCAACGACACCAGGCGCCCGTGTTTCAGCAAGACATCTATCACCGCTTCGTAGAGGACATCGCGCAGCGCATCGTCCTTTCGAGAGACGACCAGGAGGAGATCGTAATCCGAATCCGGCCGATGGGTCCCTCTTGCGCGCGAGCCAAACAGCACGATGCGTTTGATCTGCGGGCGGACGGACGCGATCCTTTCTAAGAAATCCTGGAGGATGGGGTCATGGGCGATCGATGGGTTCACGAGGCTGTCCAAGCTATTGGGTCGATCTGGTCTGTTTCTTGGCACAGACGCGGATCCGCTATCCGCCCTAAGGACCGAGGGGCCAAATTTTCTCTTTCCCGATCCCCTGGCGGGCCAGCTTGGTCTGAATGTTCTTGGTCTTGTCCAGATCGGCGATCAAGAGCGCGTCGAATTCCCATTCGCTCAACGATTCGATCGGCCAGACCGGATACGACAAGAAGGTGCGCGCGTCCCGTTCATCCACGAATCCGACCAGCGTCAGATTCATTTCCCTCAGCGAGAGATAGGCCAGTTCGGCTAATTCTCCCGTTCCGCAAATCGCCACTCGTTTCACCCCAGCCTGCGACAATCCGGCCAGCGTCTCCTTCAGCCGATGCCGCATCTCCCGGTAATACGACAGGGAATACTGCATGTATTGGTACGTGAGCCGGGATTTCTCAGCGATCCCGCGAGGAGTCAGCAAATACCGGATGCGGTGCTTGGGAATGGTCGTGATCTTGATATAGCCTTTGCGCGCCAGGCGCTTGAGATAGAGGTTGGTCAGGCCGAGAGCGACACCAA
The DNA here is from genome assembly GCA_037443165.1 of Nitrospiraceae bacterium. GTDB lineage: Bacteria > Nitrospirota > Nitrospiria > Nitrospirales > Nitrospiraceae > DATLZU01. Next base: position 4,590 of record JBBIOW010000044.1, read on the forward strand.
GTTTGGTGGCCAACGATCGCTGGGTGACGTTGGCGTCGCGCTCGACCTCGGTCAGCAAGACAAGGTCGCGTTGGCCTTGGATATCCATTCAACGGCGAGGTGTGTGTGAAGGAATGCGTTCAGAATTTGAACACAAGCGGGCCTCTCCGTCAAGGAGAAAATCCGCGCGCCAGGATTGACAGCATTTCCTCGCGTTTGATAGGCATCAGCGCCGGGATCCGGCGCTGCGCGACGAGCGAGACCGGTGAGACTCGCGTCAGCTCTCACGGAGGCGGTCGCTTTGCGTATCGCACATCTCACACTCGTCACGCCCATCGCGCCCATCAGTACTTCTTTCGAGGAGCATCGATGCCACGCATCAGCGTCATCATTCCGGCGTTCAACGGCGTCTCCCGCTATCTGGAGCAGGCGATCCGGAGCGTCCTGGCGCAGAGCTTCAAAGACGTCGAATTGATCGTCGTCGACGACGCCTCCACCGACGACACGGCCCGGCTGGTGCTCCGGTTCCCAAGCGCCCGGTATTACAAACGGGCGACCACCGGCGGCCAAGCCGTCGCCCGCAACGACGGCGCGCGGCTGGCCACAGGCGAGTTTCTGGCGTTTCTGGATCAGGACGATCTGTGGGAACCCACATTCTTAGCAGAGGCGGTGGCTGCCTTCCCCCTCTCGCTCCCCGTTCCCCAGCGGGGAGCGAGCGACGATGAGGGACGTCAGGTCGCCGTGGTGCATTGTGACGGCTACCAAGTCAACGAACAGAACGAGATTCTGGAGTACGACGCCGCGATGAAACATACCGCCAGCATCACGCAGATGTTGCGCGGCGGGCATGACGTAGCCACTTCGGGCTCGCTGTTCCGCAAGAGTTGTTTCGATGCGGTCGGCGGATATGATGAGAGCCTTCCTATCTGGGAGGATATCGACCTGGCGATCCGGCTGTACCAGCGCTTTCGTCTCGTTCACCTGCCCAAACCGCTCTACCGTCACCGCCTGTATGGGCACAATGCGTCGCGGGAGATTCCTTCAGAACGAGCCTTGCTCGGCCGGCGGCGCTTTCTGGAGAAGCACGGCCCCTCGTGCCGACCCGGCACACCCGAAGCCCGCGCGCTCGCACGAGACTGGGCGCAGTATTACGGGGATCTCGGGAAATCTCTGCTGCAGGCCGGTCGAACCGGCGAGGCCCGTCGCGCGTTCTGGCAAGCCCTTCGCTTCGATCCGTTCAACCGTAAGGTCATCCTCAGGTTGCTGCGGTCGCTCGTTCAGCGATAGTCGCGCGCCCCCTCCAGCTTCACCGCATGTATCGTGAGCTCGGTCCCGTACCCGAGATGCCCCGCCACCAGGCAGAATGGCCGCGCGAGCAGCGTCTCGACCAACCGACGAAACGGAAGGGCACGGCCCAACCTGTGCACCCAGAACCGTTCCAAGCTGGCCATGCAAAAGAGCGAACCCAGTCCTGTCCGGATGCGTTGGATACGAAAGCCGGCTTGTTCGAGCATGCGGCTCAGCGTGGCCTTCTCGAAGTGAAAGAGGTGCCGCGGTAGTTCCCAAGGAAACCACCAGCGCCCGAAGAGGCGCGCTTCCAGGCTTCCTGCATTGGGCACGGTGATGACGACGTATCCACTTTTGTCGAGAATCCGCCACGCCTCCTTCAGAACCGCGAGAGGATCGAACATGTGCTCCAGGGAATGACTGAACACGACAACATCGAACGCCCCATCGGGATAGCCGGCCTGATCGAGATGGCCCAAGCGCACTCGATCGCCGAAGCGTTCCCGCGCCCGTGCAACCGCCACGTCGCTCGTGTCCACGCCGTGAACATTCCAACCCTGCTGCTGAAACATCGCCAGATTCGTTCCAGGCCCGCAGCCGACATCCAGCAGGCGGCCTCGGCCGATCCACGGCAGCATCTCCTTGCCGCGCAGCGCTCGCAGCACCCGGTCTGGCCACACAAGCCATTTTCGGAATTGTGCCGGTAGGCTTGATGGGGTCGTAGGCGGATAGCCATAGTACGTTTCCATCACCCATCGCTTGACGCGGTTCACCTTCCGCGGCGCGGGAGGAGGCCCAAAGTACGCGGAGGGGTAGAACTTGCCGATTTCATCCAGCCCAGGTCGTGGATTGAGATACAGCAGCCCGCACTCCTCGCAGCGGACGATCGTGAACTCTTCGTCGGTGACTCCATGGGTGAGGTCGCGTTGACGAACGAATTCCCGAGCACGACGCGACCCGCACAGGCCGCAGGCTATCGTTTCCACCGCTACTTCCTTTCCGGGCGGCCCACCAGGCCCAGCACGTCCCGGGCGATCAACTCAGCGATCACCCGATGGCCATCGTCGTTCGGATGGGTATCGTCCCGCCACCAGAGCAGGTCGCCGGTGGTTTCAAACGTCCGCCGGGCTTCCTCGACAAGATATGGCTTCGCATCCAGACACCGGAGCCGTGCCCGTTCGCAGGCCGCCTGCACAGCCTGGGCGAATCCCGAAGGCTCTGCCTCCCACTGCGCCGAAGGACGCTGTGCGAGTAGCCAACGGTAGATTTCTCCTTTTGTCGGGAGGATCAGAAGGACGACCCGCACCCCACGTTCGCCCGCGAGCGCCTGCATCGCGGCGAACGTCCGTTCCAGCTTGGAAAAATTCTGGTGGCGCTCCACGTCGGCACGTGACTTCATCCCCCAGGCCTCCTGCGATGACAGAAACAGCACCGATCTCCCGTCAGGCAACCGGCGCACGACCACGCCTCCCGCTGTCCCGCCCCACCGCGCCCGCCAGCCTTCCAGCAATTGGTTCAGCGGCGACCGGTTCCGGAACGTGCGATAGCGCACGATCCACTCGCCCGCGATCCCTCGCCACGGCAGCGCCGAGAGAGCCCATACCTCCCCTCCTGCATCGTCCAAATCGTTGCCGGTGTACAACGTCCAGACCAGTGTGGGCTGCGGGGCAAGGGGCAACCGAGGCCATTCGATCGCGAAGTTCACGAACTGGTCATAGGGGCCGCCGGGGTAGGCGAGGTTATACACCGAGCGGCCGTAACGGGTCTCCAGCACCCGTGCAAAAATCTTGTCCTGGCTGGTTCCCACTCCGGCAGCGAACGAATCGCCCAATACCAGTAGATCGATCAGCCTCTGGCCTCGCTCATTCCGAAAGCCCGCTTCGTCCGTCCGGAAGTCGATCCACCGCGGCTCGCGAAAAGCGGGATCTCCCGTCAAGGCAGCCAGATCTCCATAGGCCTCCCCTGAAAACGTCACGTTCGGATCCCATCGTCCCACGATCGGCAACCGCGGCAACTTTCTGGAGAACAGGTTCGTGGGCGTATAATGCAGACGTGGGCCGAGTGTGGGGCGCAAGAGAAGATCCGCGACGGACACGGCAAGGCACAGCGCGGTCAGGCTCAGCAGCAGATTCTCAGTCCATGCCGGGGGATCGGAGAGCACAAGGAAGAGCACGATCGGCGCGAGCAGGACGACCTCGATCCAGCCGTTTTTGAGCACCCCTTCGGCAAACAGCGACGCAGTGGCGCCAGCCGCGCTCAGCGCGAGACCAAGCCTGTGTCTCATAGGTACGATCGCACCAGCCGAGCCAAACACCGCCAGGCAGCCTTCCAGCTGCGAGCTTCCATGACGCCGAGCGCCAACCCCTGAATGAGGCAGGACCGTCCTTGTGTTCTCTCACCCACGTTGACCAACCGTTTGCCGCGATCAGCCAGATAGGACGCCTGTTCCCGCAGCAGGTAGCGACGTTTGGCCCGATCCTCGCCAAACCGTGCAAGCAGCGTCTCGATCAACAACGGCCGATGGGCGAGCGCGACATCCGCCGGCTTGATCTCCCGATTGCGATGATAGGTGAGCGGCTCCGCAATATTCGCGATCTCGTACCGCGCGGCAATTCTGGTCCAGAGTTCGTGGTCGTCCAGGCCGGCCGAATGGAAGCGTTCGTCGAACCCGCCCACCGTCTGCAACACCGACCGCCGGATCATCGCCGCTGAGGGGGTCGGCACATACCCGCGCACGAAGAGGCGGGCGAACGTTTCGGAAGGGTTGTAGCCGGCTCCGACGACGCCCATCGGCTTGCCGTTGCGGTCGAGATGGGCGACATCGGTGATGACCATCCCGACTTCCGGGCGCCGATCGAGCAACGCAACTTGTTTTTCGAGCTTCATCGGATGCCACAAGTCGTCATGATCCAGAAGCGCGATGTAGTGGCCCGTCGATTCGGCGATCCCGCGATTGCGGGCTCGGGCCACCCCGCCGTTCTCCTGCCGGACATATCGAATGCGGTCCCCAAATTCCTGTACGATCGCTCCCGATCCGTCGGTGGAGCCGTCATCGATCACCACTATTTCATAGTCTTTCCAGCTTTGAGCCAGCACCGTCTCGATTGTTTCCCGGATCACCTCGCGGGCGTTGTACAATGGAATGACGACGCTGACTTTCATAGAAGCCCTCTACCAAGAACCGGCCCCCAACATAGCGAGCAGCAAATAGCGAACAGCCAGCAGCTGCACCGCCAACCTCCCCTCTCTCTCATCCGTCACGCTTTCACCGCTTCCAACACCACCGTCATTTCCTCGCAGACGTTCCAGAGATAACGGCGGCAGCGTTTTCGAAGGTATTCCGGCAGGAACTTGAAGGGCTTCCGCATGTGGTACTCGATGGAGACCGTTCGAAAGTTGGTCTTCAGGCCGTAGTAGTTGGGAGACTTGAAATACTCGAAACTCTCTTCGGTCATGAAACGGACGTGGGTGGGATCGACGAACGCCTTGCGCGACGCATAGTATGGAGTCTTGATGTAGACCCTGGCGCCCGGCGCGCAGATCCGGTACAGCTCTTCCATGAAGGTGATCAGATCGCGCATGTGCTCGATCGAATGGATGGAAAAGGCGCCGGCCACGCTGTTGTCACGGAACGGCAGGCCATGCTCGAAATCGCAGACAACATCCACCCCCGGAAGCCGTCTGCGATCCACGCCGATCGTTCCCGGTTGTTTGTGCGCGCCGCAGCCGATGTCGAGAATGACATCCATCACATGAAGGACCGCAGCAGGCGGGAATACGCCCTGAATCGGAACGGAGCCTTGCGGATAGCGCTCGCATAGTCTCGACGCGCCTCGGAGAGCCTCCCCGACCGTTCGGCGAATCCGCCCCGCAGCACATAATAGTTGGCCCATTCCCGGTCCAAGGCAGCGCGCTGCTCCCGGGTGTGAGGACGCATCTGTTCGAGCCGGAGCAGAAATCGCTCGCGGCTGGCCAACACTCTTTCTCTATGGGTGCTTTCGTCGAACGCCATATCGCGGTAGCCGTGGCCTCGCTGGAGCTTCTTGACGAGCACGCGATCGACGCAGTCGAATTCGGTCGCGCGATAGAGGCGGATGGTGAGATCCGAGTCCTCCGACCCATATAGTTCGGGGTCCAACGCCCCGACCTTGTCCAACACGCTTCTCCGGATCAGGAGCGTCGAGGGCAGCGCCGTATGCCCCCCGGCGAAGGCCCTCACCAACGGTTCGCGGCTGTGACGGGCCCGGACCCGTTCTTCTACGGTGCCGTCTTCATAGACGACTTCGTAGTCGGTGTGCACGACGCCGACTTGTGGCTTGGCCCGAAGAATGGCCAATTGAGCTTCCAGCTTGTCCGGCAGCCAGACATCGTCGCAGTCCAGGAGCGCGATGAATTCTCCCTTCGCCGCCTGAATCCCGTCATTCCGGGATCGGGCCGGCCCGCCGTGATCTCGTTGAAACCACGCGATCCCGTGGGTTCGTTCGAGCTGACGCAGCACTTCCTGCGTGCCGTCCGTCGAGCCGTCGTCCACCACCAGAATTTCGACGTCCTTCGCGGTCTGCACGCGCACGCTCGCGACCGCGTTGGCCACAAATGGCGCTCCATTGAAGACCGGAATGACGACGCTCACCAGCGGCATCGTATCGCCTCCGTGTCCTTTGGCCCTAGCTTACTCCTCGCTCTCATTTCGCGCTCCTGCTTTGAAAATGCCACCCCCACCCTCCCCTCCCCCTCGAGGGGGAGGGAAAACACGTGCCCTCTCTCCCCCAGGATGGGGGAGAGGATACAGGTGAGGGGGTCTCGGATGGGGCATTTTCATCCTGCAGGGCCTGCCTGTCGGCAGACAGGTGAGCCGAAGGCTCATGGGGACTGCATGTCCAACGTCGATGAGCGTGATTACTCTTCCAGAGCCAGCAGGAACCGATCGAGGTCCCCCCGATAGAGGTCTTTCAGTTTCAGGGCATCGTCGAGGACGAGCCTGACCTTCCTCTCGTCAAGCTCAAAGGAATACGCATGCCGAAAGAAATGACGGAAGGCCCGTAGGTTGTCGAGAAGACGGTAGCACTCCGGCGAGAGCAAGGCCGGTCGAACCCCTTCGATCGCCACGGTGAGCCGTCGCAAGAGTTCGATATGATAGCGCCCCTCCTCATCAATCTGGTTCTCGAACGTGCCGGCAACGACCTCAAACAGATCTTCAAAGGCGCAATACAAGTTGTGCAGTTGATAGCCGAGGCTTTCCAACTCAGCCTGGCCTTGACTCCGCCGCCGCTCCTCGATCTTGTTGTAAATCGCCTCAATCTGACGCGTCTGAGCGGCAAGCTCCGCCCGAAGGAGCGCTAGCTTCGCCTTGTCCATCGGAGTCCTTCCTTCCTGATCTTGTCCGCCAAACGGTGCCCTTCAAGCTGGATCACGTCCACCTCCCGGCCAAGCTCCCGCGAAAGCCACGCCATGGCCGGGAAGAAGTCCTTATCTTGAAGCCCCACGAACGCCACATCGACATCCGAATCGTCTTGGAACCGCTTGCTGCTGAGCACAGACCCAAACACATAGGCCTCGTGAAACCGGATGATTGCGTGCAGTCGAGGCAAGAGTTCCCACATCTGCTTGAGCACCGCCTGCCGCTGCGCTTCTCGCCTCGCCCGGCGGGTGCGCTGCACTTCATTGAGAAGGTCACAGGAGAAGGCCCGTGCCATGCGGCATGACTCCCTTATCCCATTGCCCCGCCGCCCCCGTGACCCGCATGGGCCAGGAGCCTGGCAGCCGCCTCGAACACCTCGTCCACGGAAATGAGGCGCATGCAGTTGTTTTCCCCGCGCCGGCAGGTGGGATGAAAGCAGATCCGGCAGTCCACCCCCTTATAGATAACTTCGCTCGGCCCGCACGGCCCCCACTCCCGCGGGTTGGACGGGCCGAACAACCCCACCACCGGCACCCCGAGCGCCGCCGCCATGTGCATCGCGCCGTTGTCGTTTCCCACATAGAGAGCGCAGCGTTTGAGGATCGCGGCGAATTGCAACAGGCTCGCGCGGCCGGCCAGCACGAGCGGCGCCGAACGGGCTCGCACGCGAATCCACTCCGCCGTCTCCCGATCACGATCGTCCCCCCCGATCAGCACACGACAGTCCCACAACTTGGTCAAACGATCCGCCAGGTCGGCAAACCGCTCGGCCGGCCAGGCTTTGAACCAGTAACGGGCGCCCGGATGGAACATGACGAGTCGCGCCGACGGCGACGGGACGATCCCGGCTTCTTTGAGCAGGCGATCCGCCGCTTCCTCGTCGTGCAGCGGCACGTTCAGCACCAACGGCCCGGCCTTCGGCTCGAGCCCCAGACTGCACAACGCCGACAGGTCCCGCTCGACGCGATGCACATGCTCGCTCCTCGGCTTCGCCACGGCCGTATAGAGCAGTCCCCGCCAGCGGTGCTCTTGATTGAACCCGATCCGGATCGGGGCGCCGGAGAGCCGGCTCAGGATCGCCGCCCGATCCCCGTCCGTGAGATCGATGACGCAGTCGAACCGGCGGCGGCGCAGCTCCGACACAAACCGAATCTGCTCGCCGAGCGTTCCCTTGGGAACCGCCAGTACTTCATGAAGGTCCGGATTCCACCTCACGATGTCCTCCGTCCCGGCGTTCACGGCCATCGCGAGCCTGGCACCGGGAAAGGCCTCCCGCAACGCGCGCAGCACCGGCGTGGCCAGCAGGACATCGCCGATGTAGCGGAGCTTGATGACGAGAATGTTTTTCATGCGTTGAGCCAGTTTAGCCGGTTGAGCCTGTTTCTCGTTGAGCCGGTTCAGCTCGTTGGACTTGTTTGTCCGTTAACGGACCACACTGCCTTAACCAGCACGACTGGCTCAACGGGCTAAACATCTTCTCGACACACTTCCCTATACACCGCCAGCGTGAGTCGCGCCGCCCGCTCCCAGGTAAACTGCTTCGCACGCCGGAATCCCTTTTCCTGCAAGGCAGCACGCAAGGACGAGTCGCTCAGCACCCGCACCATCGCGTCCGCCAGCTCCTCCGTATTGTTCGGATCGACCAGCACGGCCGCATCGCCAGCGACCTCCGGCAAGGCCGTCGTGTTGGACGTGATCACCGGCGCACCGCAGGCCATGGCCTCTAACACCGGCATTCCGAAGCCCTCGTAGATCGAGGGAAAGACGAACAGGTCGGCATGGGAATAGAGCAGCCGCAGATCCGAGACCGGCAAAGACCCAGTACAGACTACGTGCTTTTCGAGGCCAGCGGCCGCCACGCTGTCGAACAGGTTGCCAAAGCGGTGAGCGGGGGTGCCGACCATGATCAACGCATGGGATCTCAGGTGTTCCAACCGGCTCGCATAGGCCTCGAGCATGGCGCGGTGATTTTTCCTCGGATCGGCCCCGCCCACGAATAGCATGAACGGTCGCGGCGTCCACCCGACCCGCCGCCCCCAGGCTGCGAGCGCCAGCGGATCGCGCGAGGGGTAGAAGACCTCCGAGACCGCGTTGTGGATCACCGTCACCTTCTCCCGCGGCACGCCGCAGATCGCCACGATGTCGCGAGCCGAGTGCTCGGAGACGGTGATGATGTGGGCTGCCTCGTGCGCGGTCCGCCTGAGGCGCCTGGTCGCGATCCATTGCCCGAACAGCTTGCGGGAATACCGCGGGTGCCGCGCCAGCCACAAGTCGTGAATCGTGACGATGCCGCCGAACCGGCCGACCGTCGGCAATTTGAAGTTGGGGCCATGAAACACGTCCAGCTTGTCCGCCGCGCTGCGCCAGCGCAGGGCCCATCCCCCGGTTTCCCGCCACGTCACCCCTCGGCCGTGAGCCCACGGCTCTTGCATCACGCTAGCGTCTCCCGATCCCGGGCTCACATAGGCGATCAGCTCAAGATCCGGATCCTTCAACTCGACGAGCGCGCGAAGCAAATGGTACGTGTGCCAGCCGATGCCGCCGCGGTGTCTGACGGTGGGATTCGCATCGATCCCCACTTTCATCGCTTCACCACATTCTCTTTCTTCTCTTTCCTTCCCATTATCCCTTTGCCACGCGACCCCGTTCTTGTAGCGCCTCCCACGCCTTCGCGTACTTGACGAACGTGTGGAGGCCTGCGAAGAGCGCGACGAGGAGGCCGTGAATGCCGTCGCGATAGCCTCGGCGCAGGAGATAGGTTTTGAGGATCGTGCCGAGGTGGTGCGCGCCGATCTCCCAGGCCGTCACGTGCGAGGTCTCTTTGAGCTTCTCCTGCGCGCCGAGCGTGGTGTACCGCATCATCTTCCGGACATGGCGGCCGATCGTCGGCATGCTGTCATGGTCCAGCGGATGCGCCAGCCGCTCGATCCGTCCGCTGAGACGCAGATGCTCGTGCAGCAACACGTCGTCGTACCGCCCGGCTGTCCGCCTGAACAGCCGCAACTGATAATCGGGATAGTAGCCGCTGCCCCGTATCCACTTCCCGTAAAAAAAGTTTCGGCGGGGGATTTCATACCCGGCGACATCGGCGGGCGGTCCTCGTCGTAGCGTCCGCAGAATCTCTTCCCGCAACGCCTCGGTCACTCGCTCGTCGGCATCCACGACGAGAATCCAGTCAGCACCAGCCTGATCGATCCCGAAATTTTTCTGCGGCCCGTAGCCGGGCCAGGGCCTGACGAACACCCGATCCGTGTAGCGCCTGGCGATGTCCACGGTCCGGTCGAGACTCACGGCATCCACCACGATGATCTCATCCACCCACGCCAGCGACTCCAGGCAGGCCGCGATGTTCCGCTCCTCGTCCTTGGTGATCACGACCGCCGCGATCCTCGGACGGTCGATCTGGTTCGTTTGGCTCATCTCGTTTGTCTGGTTTATCAGGTTGATTGTGTTCGTCTGGCTTGCTCGGTTGCCCTGGTTATTCGTTCAACCAAACAAACCAGACACACTCGACCAACAGCTGTTTACCCCCGGAACCCTCTTTTCAGCACAGCCCGGTAGAACGCCGGATTCAGCCAGCGATTCCGTCCCGGCTTCAGCACCGGATACTGGCGCACCCGTTCCGCCATCACCGCCGGGTGGCTTCCGGTGAAGGTTTTCATGATGTCGTAGTCTTCGAACTCATAGGCGGCTTGGGCGAGCATCCGCGCCTGTTCGGGACCGGGTTCTTCCCCGTGGTGACGGGCCACCTGATAGCGGAATTTCTCCAGCAGTACCTTCGCCGGCTTGACCCAGCCGTAATGATAGATCGTCGCTCCGGACGGCCGCACCCGATCCTTATGGACGCTCTGGAGATAGCCACGGTCCGCCTTGAGCCAGAACCCCACCGCATCGCCGCAGGATTCGACCTGGCCGTCGTTGCGGATGATGCGCACCGCGCGGTGATAGAACCATGGATTGACCGACCGATAATCGCCATAAAAATGGAGGTAGCGAAAGGTGAATCCCAGGACGGCCGGATCGGCGAGATGGTCCCGCAGCGCACGCCGGATCGTGTCGTAGTCCCGTTCATGCACCACTTCGTCGGCTTGAAGGTAGAGCGCCCAGTCGCCGGTGCACCGGGACAGGGCCTTGTTGGTCTCGTGCGAAAACAGCAGGCCGTCCTTCTTCATCGAGTCGTCCCACACCGATTCGACGATCCGAATCTTGTCCGACTCGATCGACCGGACGAGGTCCAAGGTACCATCGTCCGACTGGCCGACGTTGACGACGAACTCGTCGACGATCGGCAACGCCGATCGAAGCACTTCGACAATCGGATAGTCGAACTTGACCGCGTTGCGACAGATCGTGAAGCCGCTGATCTTCATTCTCGGCCTCTCGCGAACAGCCAACAGCTCGCAGCATGCCGTTCGCGTCGGAGCTATTCGCTACCGGCTACTCGCTTCCCTGCTCAGTTCCCACAGCTTCGCGTACTTGATGAAGGTGTAGTAGGCATACAGTCCGGACAGAATAAGCCCCGGCACGCCGTCCAGAACTCCCGCTCGGCCGAGATACATTTTCAGGAACGTGAACACCGGATGGGTCACCAATTGATGCGCACGGAATCGCCGGCCCTGCTCGGCCATGCGGCGCGCCATCAAGTCGGAGTAGCGGTCCTGCTTGAGCAGATACTGGTCGATATCCCGGAACGGGTATTGGAGCACATGCTCCTTGAGATAGCCGATGCGGCCTTTCAGGTCGAAGCTTTCGTGGACCGCCTCCTCCCGGTAGCGCATCCGGTCCTTGCGGAACAGCTGCGGCTGGCGGTAATCGGGGTACCAGCCGCCATGCCGGATCCAGCGGCCGAGAAAATAGTTGCGGCGCGGCACGAAGTAGGCGTCGGCCTCGGAACCTCGGGCGAGCACGGTCCGAATTTCGTCCCGGATCTCCGGCGTCGCGCGTTCGTCGGTGTCGAGGCTGAAAATCCATTCATGCGAGGCGTGCGCGACCGCTTCGTTGCGCAGCCGCCCGAATCCATTGAACTCGTGCTGATAGACCTTGTCGGTGAACTCGCGACCGATCTTTGCGGTCGCGTCGGTGCTGTACGAATCGACGACGATGAGTTCATCCGCCCACCGCACGCTTTCCAAACAGGCGCGCATGTTCGGCTCGTCGTTATAGGCGATGATGACCGCCGAGACCTTAGCGTCGCCGGTCGTCACAGCGTGTCCCCCAACTCGCTCCACGACCAGATCCGGTTCTGGTCCAGCAGCCAATTCGTGCTTTCATACAGACCCAAAAGCCGCCGGTATTTGGCCGCAACGGCCGGATCGTCCGTTGTACGGTGCGTCTCGTATCGTTCCAGAGCGAGATCGGTCGAGATGAGCGTTTCGGTTCGCAGCGAATAGAACAGGATGCCTTCCCGGTCGGCGAGGCCGATCATATCATCATGGACGCTGCTGAGGAACGCGAAGTTCTCGGCGAGACAGTCGATCACCAGGGCGCAACTGAGGTCCCGGCCGAGAAACGGCGCAACCGCCGGCGTCAAGCCGTTCAGCGCCAGGATCGTCGGAGCCAGATCCACCTGACTAGCCACTGGTGTTACCGTCCTGGGGTGATACCGATCCGGGCTTCTCAGCGAGTCATCCATCCAGATGAAGAGCGGCGCGGTAAAGTGGCCGGCCTGTTTTTCGAGCTCGGTCCGCCCGACCGCCTCGTGACGCCCGTGGTCGCCGAGCAGAAAGACGACCGTGTTGCGCAAGAGGTGGTTGTTCAGCAGCCCCGTGAAAAAGCGTTCCAGCTCGACATCCGTATAGCGCAGCGCCGCGACGTACTGATCCGGTTCCTCCCATAGCGCCCGCACGAAGTCGAACAGCGCCCCGTCGCTGATGCCCAACCCCATCCGCTTGGCACCGGGGGGGAAATCGCTCTCGTCGAACAACTGATGCAGGCCGTTCTGCGCCATGAACAACTGCAGCCGGTTCAGGTCTCGATGCTGGTTGATGACCATCTCCGTGCGATAGCCTCCCCTGCGCAAGAGCGAAGGCAGACAGAGATAGTCGTGCGCGTAGCGCGTCTTCATGGCGGAGGCGCCTTGCCGGGGATAGTACGAGCAGAAGGACGCAAAGAGTCCGCGCGAGATTTGCACGCCGTTGGTGAAAAAATGCTCGAAGTAGACGCTCTCCTGCTTCAGCAGGTCCAGAAAGGGCGTCACGCGGATGCCGCGGATCGTCCGCCCCAGATATCGTCGATCCAACCCTTCGACGAAAATCAGCAAGACGTTGGCCGGCTGTGGCAGACGAACGCCCTGACCCGATCGCCCGAGCGCGTGAACCAGCGGATAGCGGACATACGGGAACGACTGACCCGGCGCGATCATCTCCCGAGTCACGTGCAGCGCCGCGTCGATCGGCAGATGATTCGGACTTCTCACCTCACCGAGTTTCTCCCGGGAAACCAGAGCGGCCCGGAGCGCCTCGCCGGCAAAGAGCAAAGGATTTTGGGCCAGCGTATAGTATGTGGCGCTGCCGATCTCGGCGATGCGAATTCCATAAGGCCCCTGGTGGTGAAACCCCGTCGCTCCGGCCAGGAAACACAGGGCCAACAGGGCGTTCGACCGTTTCGGCGTGATCGGACGCAAGCGGGCCAGCGCCGGCGCCACGCCACGCGTGAAAGCCCACCACCAGAGCCACATCGCGGCGAGTTGGAAGGCCAGCAACTCGGCAACCCTTGCAGCCCATTTCGCGCTCTGGTCCAACTCCGCACCGGTCTGTCTCACCGCCTGGGTATTCGAACCCGCCGCTTCGCTCGACCGCGAAAACAGGTCCCCCACGTATTCGAAGAACACGAAGTTCAAGTGCTGCCGGTCATGGGTGTAATAGCCCATATCCACCGTCAGCAAGACCAACAGCAGCGTCCCGACGGCGCCACCCGACACCATGAAACTCCGTCGATAGATCGGGCCGAGACCCGTCGCATCCCAGCCGCGTCGCGTGACCGACGCCGCGAGCAGGCTCACCGCGCCGGCCAGGATCGCCGCCAGCGCCAGCGCCATGGTCGCAGCGATGAAATCGCCGCGAAGCCCGATGAGAAGGGTTTTCGCCAGAACGCCGGGCGACGGCGTTTCACTCGCCACCGCGTCGCGGAGCAGGAACAACCGCTCCACCTGTTGCAGGACGACGAAGAGCAGCCACCAGAACAGGAGCGTCCGGCGAATCGAGGTGAACGGGTGATCCACAGGCAGGGTCATAAACTCAGCACCTTGCGATAGACCTGTTCCAGTTCATCCAACATGCGGTCGATTGAATACCATCGCTCGACCAGCGCCCGCCCCTGTTCCCCCATCCGCTTGCGCAGCGTGGAATCCTTTAGCAGGAGTTCGATGCGCTCCGCCAGGGCGGCGGCGTCGCGCGGAGGCACGACAAAACCCGTCTCCCCGTCCGCCACAACGTCGGGAATCGAGCCGACCGGCGTGGACACGACCGGCAACTCCATCGCAAGGGCCTGCATCAAGACCTGAGGAATCGTATCCCCTTCGACCGACGGAATCACGACCAGGTCGAGCGACCGGTAGAC
>JBBIOW010000045.1:0-18731 GCA_037443165.1 Nitrospiraceae bacterium
CATAGATCGAACTGCTTTCGAGTGGAAGGCCTTTCGTGAGGATCAAGACGCGGCCATGCAAGCACAGCTCGAGCGCGGCGCGCAAGCCAGCCACGCCGCTCCCGACGACCAGAAAATCCGCCTCTGCCGTTTTATCCCGAGTCGCCGACGTCATCGCTGGCCCTTCGCCGAATCGACCTCCGCCTGTTCGGACACCGCCTGGCGGACCGCCATCCCAAAGGGTAGGTCTCCCTCGACTCCCTTGAGGAGAATCGACTGGACTCCGACCCACTGAAGGCGGCCGTGTCCACGTTGGCGGATACCGAGGTCGCCGGGACCCCGCTTCCACTGCCCCTGCCAATGCACGAAGACGTCGATGTTGTCTCCGTCGATCACGATGCGTTCGATCGTCCAATCCAAGGCAATTTCCTGAAAGCCCTCGAAGTCGCGTCGGGCGTCGCGCTGCATTCGCTCCAGCGCATCCAGAGGCAACATTAATGACTCCAAAGCCGACGCGTCTCTATTGACATAGGCCTTGCGCAGCGATTCGACTGCCGTGTCGATTCGACGAAACCGTTCATGATCTTCCGGATACTGGGGGCCTTTCGATGAACAGGCGGGGAAAAACACGATGAGAGGGAGCGAGAGAACGAAGAGTCTTGTTATGCGACCTCTCGGTGAGAACATGCCGCAGTATAGAAATCCGTCCGCAGCGGGTCAAGCGATCTGCGCGGCGCCGGCGGGCAAGGTTCTCTGCGGCGATTGCTTGACAGCGTTGCAAGCGCTGTGTTACGAGACTGCCGCTGTTTCAGCGGTAGAATCTTTGCGTAAAGTACCGCATGTTGCTTGCATTTTATGCGGGAAGACTCTAGACTCCCTCTCCGAGGAGATTGTGTATGTCGAGCGTCCTGAAGAAACGCCGGAAGAAGATGCGCAAGCACAAGTATAAGAAACTGCGCCGGCGCCAGAAGTTTCTGCGTCGGAAGAGCTAAGGACATCCTGTTGAGGGACGGAGGCCAACGTGCCCGAGGGCAAAAAAGTCCGCATTCGCGTTCGAACGGTGAACTGCACGTACGTCGGGGATTTTCTCATTCCCCCGATGCGCAACCGCGTCTCTGATGCGATCAACGAGGAGCAGCGGCTCTTCATCAGTCTGACGGACGTGCTCATCAACGACAAGGATCGATCCGACTTCGTCGCGATCAACAAGAACCTGATTGAGTCGATCGCCCAATTGTAGCCTCTCCTCCTCGGCTTCCGTTCTTCTCGGACTCTCTCCTCGCCACCCGCTATCGTGGCGTTCTTCTCAGCGGACGCCTGTTCCCGAGAACCTGATTCATGTCGTACTACGCCCGTTTTTACCCTTTCCTCAAACCCTATCTCCCGCGCATGGCGGTCGCGGCTGTCATGGTCATGGCGGTCGCGGCCCTCAACCTTGCCTTGCTGAGACTGGCAGGCTCCCTCTGGGACATCATCACCGTGCAACGGGACCCGCAGCGCATGACCGAAGCGATCCGACTGTTCATCGGGCTCATCGTGCTGCAGGGACTTTTCTCCATGGGGCACAGTTATCTGACGGTCTGGGTCTCGCAACGGATCGTGGTGGATTTCCGCATGCATCTGTTCGCCCACCTCCAGACGCTGTCTGTCAGCTTCTTCGCGAAACGCCGGACCGGGGAACTGCTCTCCCGGCTCATGAACGACGTCAACGTCATCCAGACCGTCGTGACCGAGACACCCATCGACTCAGCCAAGCAACTGGTCACGCTGGTCGGCGGCACCGTTTTTTTGTTCCTGATGAACTGGCGCCTTTGCCTGCTGATTCTGCTTCTTTTGCCGATCCTGGTTCTGGTCGCCCGCCTCTTCGGCCGGCGGCTCAAAGCGCTCTCCACGTCGATCCAGGATCAGACCGCCTCGATCAGCACGCTGGTGGAGGAAGTGATTTCCGGCATCCGCATCGTCAAATCATTTGTTCAAACGGCCCACGAGGAGCGACGGTTCGCCTCGCAGGTCCAAGCCGCCCTGACGATTTCGCTCCGCCGGGCGGCGGTGCTCGCCGTCTTCGTACCGACCATCAGCCTGCTGACCTTCTCGGCCGCGGCAGCGGTTCTCTGGTATGGAGGTCTCCAGGTGATCGAAGGGATCGTGACGCCGGGAGATCTGTTCGCCTTCGTGCTCTTCGCCGGCATCTTGATCGGCCCCTTCAGCTCGGCCGCCCGCGTGTTCGCGCAGGTCAAAGAAGCCCAAGGTTCCATGCAGCGGGTCTTCGAGATCCTCGATACCGAGCCAGACATTCGCGACGAGCCTGACGCCGTGGACTTGCCGCCAATCGCCGGCCACGTGCGGGCCGAGCGGATCCACTTTGCGTATGACGCGCGTGCGCCGGTGCTGACGGATGTTTCGTTCGAAGCCAAGCCGGGGGAAATGATCGCGCTGGTGGGGCCGACCGGCGCGGGTAAGACCACGATCGTGAATCTGCTCCATCGCTTCTACGATCCCATCGAGGGACGGATCACGATCGATGGATATGACCTCCGTCGGGTGAAGCTGGACAGTCTGTATCGGCAGATCGCCTTGGTGCCCCAGGAGACCATCCTGTTCGGAGGGACGATCCTCGACAACATCCGGTACGGTCGTGAGGACGCCTCCGAAGAGGAAGTCCTCGCCGCCAGCCGAGCAGCCCACGCCCATGAATTCATCAGCACGTTACCCGACGGGTATCGGACCGTCGTCGGCGAAAAGGGCGTGAATCTCTCGGGAGGCCAGCGACAACGGCTGGCGATCGCCCGGGCGATTCTCAAAAACCCGAGAATTCTGCTCCTGGATGAAGCGACCTCATCGTTGGACAGCGAATCCGAGCGACTCGTCCAGGATGCGCTCGAACGGTTGATGGCCGGCCGGACCACCTTCGTTGTCGCGCACCGGCTCACCACCATACAGCAGGCTGACCGGATACTGGTGTTGAATAAGGGCAGGATCGTGGAAGAGGGGACCCACGCCTCATTGATGGAACGGCGAGGTCTCTATCACTACCTGTATACGCTCCGATTGCAAGAGCAAGGAGTGAACAGCTAATGTCATACAACGAGAGGTCCTCTCCGGAGGACCCGCTATGAGCGACCCGCTGATCACTGTTCGCCTTATTTCACCTTCGAGAAGTCCGCATCAAAATCGACCATCTTCCCATCCGGATAGAAGATGATCACTTTGGTTTTGGCATTCGGATCGAAGCTCTCGTAGGCAAAGCGGGCAGTGAAGCGAGACCGATAGGCGGGGCCCTGGCCGTCGTTCTTCCGTCCGCGTTCGGCCGGGCTTACGTCGATGGGCTTGATGGTCTTGCCGTTCTGCTGGAACACCACTTGGACTCCCTCGGCGAAATACTCGTCGTCGCCGCAGAGTTGCACCTCGATTTCCATATTCGGCATGTCGATGACTTTCTGGATGAACTCTTCCGGCATCCGAACTTCTTTTTTCTGCTTCTTGGACTCGGTGGCTTCCTGACGGCCGAAGGCTTCCAACCGGTACCGCTTGGTTCGGAGAATGGCGCTGGCGCCGCACGGGTCTTTCTCGGGATCGGCGCCGACGCGGGTCTCCAGGGACGCTTGCTGCAAGACCTTTTTGACCTCTTCCGGGGTGTTCGCCTTTTCCATCGGCACCCGTCCCGCTTCGAGGGCTTTCTTGGCTTCCTCCATCGTAAGCTTGACATCGATCGCAGAGACCGGTCCTGCGGCAATGGCGCATCCGACCAACGCCAAGCCTGCAAGCGCCGCCGACCATCTCCCCACCTTCCGCTCCCCGGATTCAAATTCCGAACGCATGAACCCCCTCCTTGCGAGAACAATGCATAGGTGGAAGGCATTGTAAGGAAAGGCCAAAGGCTTTTGCAATCTAGTCTGCGAAGCGCCCCCAATTGGGGTAGGGTTTCGTCCGATACAAGATCTCGACATCGACCGGCACTTCGACCCCATACGCTCTGAGGCGATCAGCCACCAGCCGTAACGGCAATCCTACCGCGGCGGTATAATCGCCGGAGATTAAAGCGATCAGCCGGTTTCCTTCGCCTTGAATGGAATAGGCGCCGGCCTTCCCCAGACTTTCGCCGGTGTCGAGGTAGCGTTCGATCTCTTCGGCTCCGAAATTCCTCATCCAGACCCGCACACTCGTTTCCACCACTTCATCAACGCCGTCGCAGAGCCGCCTGCAGGCGACCGCGGTATGGATCACATGTTCGCGGCCGGACAGGCGCTGGAGCATGGCGCGAGCTTCCGGCAGATCGACCGGCTTGCCCAGCACCGCGCCGTCCAGGTCGATCAGCGTGTCACAGCCGAGGACCAGCGAGTCGGAAAAGCGAGCGGCGCACGCCTGCGCCTTGCCCCGGGCGAATTCCTTCGCCAGGGCTTCGGCGCGCACACCAGGGCGCACGTGTTCTTGAAACGACGGCGCCTCGACCTTGAACGGAACGTGGAGAAGGCTCAGGAGTTCCGCCCTGCGGGGAGAGGTTGACGCGAGGATCAGCGGCATGCGTCAGGTGGCCGATAGTACGGGAGAAGGTCTCGCGTGCACCCAAGCATCTGACCGAGAGTCGCGGCCGACGCATGCCGCTGGCGCGAACTCGGCGATGATCCGCTCCACGTCCTCGGGACTGGACGCCTGGAACATCTTCGCCCGCATCGCGGCGGCACCGGGGAATCCTTTGCAATACCAGCCCAGATGCTTGCGTATGCGTCGAAACTGCTCGGACCCGCACAGCGCGTGGAACTGGCGGGCATGGGCCATCATCACCCGAAACCGCTCGCCCACACTCACTACGACATCGAGCGTGCCGGGAAGCAGGTCATTTCCGTCCCTCTCCGACCAGATCTTGCGTTTCACAAGGTCCTTCGTGCGGAACAACCAGGGCCCGCCCAAGGCTCCTCTCCCGATCAGCACGCCGTGCACTCCGCTCTCGCGCACGCGTCGGACGACGTGTTGCATGGACATGACGTCGCCGTTTCCCAGCAGGAGCGTTCCGCTTCCGGACACGATCCGTGCGGCCTTGGCAATGGCATTCCAGTCCGCCTCGCCACGATACATCTGCCGCAGCGTCCGACCGTGAACGGAAATGACCGCCGGCCGCTCTTCCAACAGATGGGCGATCCAGTCTTCGACCACCACGCATTCATAGCCCAGACGTGTCTTCACCGAGAGCGGAATGACCCGGCGAGGAACCGTCGGACACCCGTTCCTGGCAACATTCATCCTTCTGAGCAATTCTGCGCGAGCCGGTTTGAGTCCCGCACCCTCGGGCGTCTGACCCGCCGACCAATCCAGAATGCCCTGCCGCGCGGCGCGGACAACGGCGCGGGCGAGGTCCGGCGTGCGGATCAATCCGGCGCCGGAGCCCGAGGAGGCGACATTGCGCGAAGGACAGCCCATGTTGATGTCGAGCCCGTCGAATCCGAGCTCGCACACCGCATGCGCAGCGACATAAAACAGCTCGGGGTCCTTGCCGTACAGTTGCGCCACGACCGGCCGCTCGCCTTCGCTGTAGCGCAGCGAATCCATCAAGAAATCAGGCCCCCTGCAGATGTCATTGACATGCGTGAACTCCGTAAAGATGACATCGGGACGCCCCTGTGTCGAGACCAGCCTCCTGAAGGTCGCATCTGTCACGCCGTCCATGGGAGCCAGCCCGATGATCGGCTGGGGAATCGAATCCCAGAAACTCATGCCTTTACCCCTCTTCCATCACCGGCTCGTTGGCAATCTGATAGGCGACCCGCAGAATCTCGGCCTCGCGCATTGCAGTCGGAACTGCGGAGGGAAGCCGGTCTCGGACAAATTCGACAAACCGCTCGATCTTCAGCAGAAAGAAATCATACGGAGCCGTCGCCGGGCGGGGTGTTCGAAACCAGTGGAGCACGAACTCCTCAAGCTCGATGCCCTGTCCATCCAGCAACCGATAGGTCTCCGGAAACATGTCGCGCAGATCTCCACCCCAACGAAGAATCTCGTTCCGCAGATACCGGCGCCGATAGCGGTCCACGCCGTCGTGATCCCCGACCAGACACAGCGATTGCACCGCAAGTTGATCGGCGACGCCCGAAACAGTCTCGGCGTATCGCACATAATCGCGCAGAAGCGCAATCTTGTCGCTCTGGCTGCAAGACACCGCCAGACTCTGGCTCTCGAAGGTTGCCCCACGCCCATGCTCGGGAGGTGACGTGCTCCGCCGGTCAAAGGCCCTGTTAAACTCATTTCGGAACCGCCGATATTCCCGGATAGTCTGCGGAATCGGCTTATTGTCGACCTCCAGAGCGATCCCTCTGAGATGGACCAAGTCAGGGCGCGCCAACACCTGCGCGAGCAAGTCGAACAGCATGTCCGGGATCGGCGCCGCATGGTCGTCGAGCAGACACGGAGGGGTTGCACCGTCTGTGGCTTCACCCTCACCCTCCGCCGAGAGACCTGCCACGTGAATCTCCACCACACGCTCGACCGGGAATACGTCCAGGAAGTCCTCTGCGAATCGCTCCACGTTCGAATGTCGCCACGCGCCCGAATAACGGTAGGCCGTCCAAAGGTGGCCGATGTCGAGCACCAGGCCGCAGGCCGTGCGATCGGCGATCAGGCGAAAGAACCGCGCAATCGGAAGCGTCCCGAACCCGAAGTAGGTGAGTGGAGGCAGCTCCAGCAGAAAGAGCGGCCCCATACCTCTGACCATCTCGCAGTGCTCGTCGAGATATCGCTGAACCCGCGCGATGTGCTCGGCGGTCACCGCCGCGCTGGTCTCGGTGAACAGCGGCGGCAGATACGTGCCGAAGGCATAGCCTGCCATCTGCTTGCTTGCGCATTCGTGAGTCATCCAATAGCTGCCCAGCGTCCGGAGGTGCGCCACCGCCACCTCCAGTTCTAACCTATAGGGATACGTCTCACACCAATCCGGCTGCGTGACCCACAACCCCTCCCCATGATAAGCCAGACCGACCGACGGCAGCCGGCGCCTGACCGCGGCGAGCGCCGAGTCATTCGCTTTGAAAAGCTCCACATAGCCCAGGTCCGGCGGGTAGCCGTCCAAGGCATCGAGCAGTTCACCCACGTCGGGACAATACACATCCGCCGAGAGGCCGAACCCGTGCATCGGGATCGCGGTGACGCGTTTCAAGAATTCCTGGTCAACTGCGCCCATTGTCCCTATACTCGATTGAACCGGGAACACGAAGCCGCCGGGACGCCAGTCTAATCGGCCGGGGGCCTCCCTGGCAAGGGAACGCCGCAGCATTCCGCGGAATTTCCGTCTGCTATACTTCCTGTGCGTTGCGCTCCCGGGACCTCGAACGCCACGTAAACCGCTTGATCGATTGAGGTCGCGATGAGAGGCATCGAGGACAAGGCTCGCGACGCCGCACCCGACTATTCGTCCGCAATGGTAGCCCAGATGATGACACCCGGCGTCATTCAAATTCCGGGCGATGTGCTAGTCAGCGAAGCCGCGCTGGTCATGCAACGGGAACAGGTGCCGTGTCTCCTCGTCAAAGACACCGAGACCCTCATCGGCATCGTCACCCATAGCGACATCGTCAAGAATGTCGTCGCACAGGGGTTGGAGCCTCACAACATCGAGGCCCGCGCGATCATGTCCAGACCGGTCCGCTCGATCGAATTCGACCGCCCCGTCGAAGAGGCCACGACGCTCATGGCTTCGACCGGCGTGCCGTTGTTGATCGTCACACACCGGAATCAACCGGTGGGAATTTTGACGGCCCGTGACCTTGTCTTCCCACGCAAGCGATGCCACACGCAGATTCCTGTTTCCGTCCGTGTCTCCGACGGCCGCGAGCGGGGCGCCGACCATAAGGCCACGATCACCCAGTTGAGCCACGCGGGCGCGTTCGTCGAAACGCCGAGTCTGTTGCTCCCTGGCACGAACGTCACCCTCTCGTTCCGCCTGCCGGGCTCGACAGCACCCATCCACGCGAACGGTGCAATTGTCGCCAGCTATCAACCGCCCCACCAGTCCGAGGGCGAACGGCACCATCGGCCTCCTGGGGTGGAAATTCAGTTCACCGCTCTGTCTGACGAAGACCAATCGCGTATCAGCGCATGGGCCATCCAGAATCTCTACAAGAAATCCTCGTAGGGTCGACGATCCACTCCATGTCGGCCTTTTGACCAACTGCCAACTGCTTGGTAAAATTCGTCCTCTGCGTCGGTCTCGTTGTTTCTTCCAACGATCCCCAAGGAACTGATTCGATGGCGCAAACCCGAAGCCGCCCGACCCCGACCAAAGAAGAGATCCTAGCCCAGGTGCACAGCCTGCTGGACGGTCCGGACGACGACCTGTCCAGCGTCCTGATGAAAGAAATCCTGGTGGGCGTCCTGCGGCTGCGCGAATCCCGCCTGGACCTGCTCGACCTCAAGATCGTCAACCGGGCGATGAAAGAGCTGCGTCACGCCTTCGGCGTGTTCCAGACCTATCGCGACCGCCAGAAGATCAGCATCTTCGGTTCGGCTCGTACGCAACCGGACGATCCCAACTACCAGCTGGCGTACCGGTTCGCCCGCCTGATCGTGCAGCACGGCTTCATGGTGATCACCGGAGGGGCAGATGGCATCATGCGGGCCTGTCAGGAAGGAGCCGGCCGGGAGAACAGTTTCGGGGTCAATATCCTGTTGCCGTTCGAACAGGGACCGAACGCCGTGATCGCCGACGATCCGAAGCTTATCACGTTCAAGTATTTCTTCACGCGGAAGCTCACTTTTCAGAAGGAGGCGAACGCGATTGCGTTGTTCCCGGGCGGCTTTGGCACGCACGATGAAGGCTTCGAAATCCTGACCTTGACGCAGACCGGCAAAAGCGATCCTCAGCCGATCGTCTGCCTCCAGGCACCGGGGTGCGACTATTGGAATCATTGGTATGGCTTTATCGCCGACCAGTTGTTGGGGCGCGGTCTCATCAACCGGGAGGACCTGAGCCTGTTCAAAATCGTCGACAGCGAGCAGCAAGCGGTGGCGGAGATCCTGACGTTCTATCGCCGGTACCACTCCATCCGGTTCGTGGGTCGGCAGTTGGCCATGCGACTGAAGTATCCGCTTTCCGATGCGCAGGTGGCCGACGTGAACGACCGTTTCAAAGACCTGCTGACCGAAGGCGCGTTCGAGCAGCGGGGACCCCTGCCGGAAGAACTCGACGAGCCGGCGGTGAAAGACCTGCCTCGCCTCGTGTTTCTCTTCAACCGGAAGAGCGCCGGCCGACTTCGTCAACTCATTGACTACCTGAACACACTGCCGGGGCCGACGCTCCCGGCCCTTTGACCCCGGCGCTGCTCCTCAATGCGCTTCCGTCGAAAGACTCTTTGGCCTCCGTCGCCGGACGTGATATTCTGTGAGCCGACATGGCAAGCCTGTCTCGCCTGAGATCGGACCAACCGCCCAGCCTGGTGCTCTATCATGCGGAGTGCGCGGACGGATTCGGCGCGGCGTGGGCCATTTGGAAGCGCTTTCCCTCAGCGCAATTCATCGCCGTCGAGCACGGCGACCCGCCGCCCGGCAACCTGGCCGGCCAACGGATCGTCATCGTGGATTTCAGCTACCCGAAACCGACTCTCGAGAAAATGGCCCGCGAAGCTTCCGGCCTGCTCGTACTCGATCACCACATCACCGCCGAGAAAGCCCTGGCCGGGCTGCCTTATGCCTATTTCGATCTCAAAAAGTCGGGCGCGGTGCTGGCATGGGAGTGGGCCCACGACGAACCAGCCCCTTGGCTGTTGGAGTACATCCAGGACAAGGACCTGTGGCATTGGGCGCTGCCGGCCAGCCGTGAAATCAATGCCGCCCTCGCGTCGTATCCCTTCGATTTCAAACTCTGGGATTCATTTCGACAGAAAGAGCTCGAACAGGAAGGGCGCGCGATACTCCGGTATGAAAATGAGCTGGTCGGCAAGCTTGCGGCGCACGCAGCGATGGTTTCGTTCCAAGGCGAAGTCGTCCCTGCCGTGCAGAGCCCGGTCCTGACCAGCCAGATTGGCGAACGGCTCTCGCCTCACTATCCCTTTTGCATCATCTGGCACGACAAGAACGGCCGCCGTTACTACAGCCTGCGCTCCCGCGAAGACGGGATTGATGTGGGCAGCATCGCCGCCGAGTTCGGGGGAGGCGGCCATACCCACGCGGCCGGATTTTCGGTTCCCTTGCCTCCGGACGCCCCGTCACCGCTCGCTCCGCTTGAGCGTGTTGCGGGCGAGAGGCGAGAGACGAGGGACGATGGGCAAAACTCCCAGAACATTCCGACCTGAGTCCATGGCCGCTCGGTATCATCCCAACCCCGAGCCTCTTGCCTCTGACCCACGACCATGATTCCGTTGCACGACGACAATCCCACCGCCATCACGCCGATCGTCACGGTGTCGCTCATCGTCGCCTGCGTGTCGGTATTCCTCTATCAAGCCTCCCTGCCGGCGGGACCGGGAGAGGTCTTCATCTACGCGTACGGCGCCATCCCGGCCGCGGTGTTCGGCCGCGCCTCACTTCCGCCGGACATGGCGGCGATCCCTCCCTCGCTCTCGCTCCTGACCAGCATGTTCCTGCACGGAGGGTGGATGCATCTGATCGGCAACATGCTGTATCTGTGGATCTTCGGCAATAACGTCGAAGACGTCATGGGGCACATCCGGTTCGTGATCTTCTACGCGACCTGCGGGATTCTCGCCGCGCTGAGCCACGCGCTGACCGATCCGTCTTCCACCATCCCGATGGTCGGTGCCAGCGGAGCGATCTCCGGCGTGTTGGGCGCCTACCTGCTCTTGTTTCCCCGCGCGCAGGTGCTGGTGCTCATTCCGCTGGGGTTATTCTCGCGCATGATGTACGTGCCGGCGGGGTTCGTCCTCGGCTTTTGGTTTGTGATGCAGGCGCTGAGCGGTTGGTTCAGCCTGGGACAACAGGGTGGCGGAGTCGCTTTCTTCGCCCATATCGGCGGGTTTCTCGCCGGCATGGCCCTGATCGGAATGTTCAAGCGCGGGGATGTCCGGTTCTTTGCACCGCGCCGGCATCGATCCTGGCGGTATGAAGACTGGTGAGCGGAGGGGAAGTCCGATAGGCGCGCCCGCCGCGTATGGCCTCATGTATCCAATACCTCGCGGACTTTCTCGACGAGCCCCGATAGGGCGTACGGTTTCCGAAGATAGTGCTTCCGATTGATCCGGTGATGTTCCGTGGTCTCCTCCGCATAGCCGGAGACAAAGAGGGCCTTGAGGCTCGGCTGCTGGACCATCAACCGCTGGACCAGGTCCCGACCGCCGAGATCCGGCATGATCAAATTGGTCACCACCACATGGATGGCTCCCGTGTGTTGCTGACCCACCAACAGGGCTTCGACGGGAGAGCCGGCGACCAAGACGCGATATTGATAGCGGCTCAGAGTCGCGCGTGCGAGCGTTCTCAGCACTTCGTCCTCCTCGACCAGTAGGATCGTTTCCGCGCCTTTCGCTCCCAAGGCCCGGAACGATCCCGCATCCGATGGGGGTGCCTCCTGCTCGGCCTGCGGGAGATAGACGGTCACAACCGTCCCTTGCCCCGGGCCGCTATGCACCTCGACAACGCCGCCGTTCCGCCCCGCCAGGGCATAGATCGTCGCCAGCCTCCGCCGGCGATTCGCTTCCTTCTCTTTGGTTGATGTGGTTGTGATGAACGCCTCGAAGAGGCTGGTTTGGGTTTCCCGGTTCATCCCGCTTCCATTATCGCTGACCGCCAAGGCGACCGCCCGACCGCCGTGGATCGCCTCTCGCTGCCAGGCTCCGCTCGGTTCCACGGTCACGCTCTTGGTTTCGATTGACAAACGGCCGCCCCGCGGCATGACCTCACGCGCGTTGACGGCCAAGCGCAGGAGTATCTCCTCGATCTGCCCGCGATCGGCCCGCACCGAACCGGCGTCCGGCGCCAGCACCAGGCGGCACTCCACCGTCGAAGGCAGCAGCTCTTGGACAATGTCCTGTAATTCCGTGACGATCACGTTCACGGGCAGAAAGTCACGGCTCACGCTTTCCGATTGGCCGAGCGACAAGATCTGCGCTGTGAGCTCGGCCGCCCGGTCGCCGGCATTGAAGATCTCTTCCACCGGCCGGCGAAGCGGATCGTTCAACTTGAGCTTCGACAGCAGGAACCCCGTACGGCCGCCGATGACGGACAGCATGTGGTCGAACTCTTGTGCCAGTCCGCCCGCAATCCGACCGACCGCCTCCAGTTTCTGCACGTCGCGGAGCCGTCGCTGCAGTCCCGTTCGCTCGACGGCGCCCAGACGCAGCGTTTCGTTCACCGTAGACAGCTCGGCCCGCAGACCCTTGATGCGCGCCTCAAGCTGGTCGCGGCCGCCCTGCAAGACGGCTTCCATCTCCCGCAGCTCGGCGATCTCTCCCAACAGGCTCGCCTTCTGATCCCGTTCCTCGGACAGACTCTCAAGGGTCACTCCGTAAAAAACGGCCATAATCAGCAGAACTGGAACGCCAACAAGATGACCGGCCGAGACCTGGCCTGTCTCAATGACCCCTTCGTACAACACCGCGCCGTAGGCCGCGCAGAGCACCACCGACAACCCCAACATCTGTTTGAGCGTACGGATGGATGCAGCGATCAGCATGAGCGAAAAATACGACAGATACAGCTCCGACCGCGCGTTGCCGGAAAGGTAAATGACGGCCGCGACGGCCGTCGTGTTGCAGCCGATGAGCGACCATGAGAACCAGCGCGCCTCCAACAGATTCGGCGGCAGCGCCAGCAGCCCGGCGACCATAACCAGCAGGCCCAGGGCTAAGAGATCCGCCATGCCCGGGCTGATCAGGAAATGCTCCCCGAAGAGCAATTGACACGACAGGATGATTCCGACGAGACTCTGTAAGATTACGATCCGGGAGCGAGGCACTGTCAACCAACGGGTGAGGCCCGCCGTCTGGAGCAAAATCGCGGAGGCTGTCGGACACTTCGTTGTGCTCACGGATCGGATGCTGGGTAGATGACCGATAGGTGTCGGATCAGCAATTTTTGTACCGCAACACATTCGACACGATGCACAGTATTCCTCGACAAACAAGCAGGAGCCACGACAGCGGTGAAGGGAATGTCCCTACAGCGAAGTCACAAAAAAGGACGGCCCGAACGGGAAGTCTTGGACGCGTGTCGTGTGTGGGACCGGGAAAGGTTACAACGGTGACGGCAGAGGGCGGCCTGTCAGTTTGCAGCGAAACATCATGGCGGCGCTCCATGCCATCTCCGGTTTCTCAGCCAGAAACGTGACATGGCCCATCTTGCGGCCGGGACGCACGGCTCGTTTCCCGTACAGATGCAGCGCCGCGCCCGCTGTCCCGAGCAACTCGACTTGCCCTGTCCCTGCGCCGACCTGCAGCACATCGTCGCCGATGAGATTGACCATCACGGCGGGGCTCAGCAGCCGGACTTCTCCGAGCGGAAGACCGCACAGCACACGCACCTGCTGTTCGAACTGCGACACCGTGCACGCGTCGAGCGTGTAATGGCCGGAGTTGTGCGGCCGCGGCGCCACTTCGTTGATGAGGAGGCGGCCGTCGGGCATGAGGAAAATCTCCACGCAAAACACTCCGATTCCATCGAGCGCGTCGACGACGTCTCCGGCCAGCACCGCGGCGCGCTCCGCAGTCTCGGGATCCACCGAGGCCGGCACGCGGGTAGTCCGCAGGATGCCGGCTTCATGGATGTTCTCGACGACCGGATAGATACGGCGGTCTCGGTCTGCTCCGCGCACGACCAGTACCGACAGTTCCCGCTCGAAACGCAGGAATCTCTCGACAATCCATCGGCTGCCACCTCGCGCGGTTTCCCGCAGCCGACGGCACAGGATATCCAGTTCGTCCCGATTCTGGATCTGCCATTGGCCTTTCCCGTCGTAGCCGAACGTCGCCGTCTTGCAGAGACAGGGGAAGCCCACTTCCTCCGCCAATGCCAGCTCGTCGGGCGACCGGATCGCACGAAACGCAGGCACGGGCAGTCCCCGGGCCGCCAAAAATTCCTTTTGCGTCAACCGATCCTGGATCAACCGTAAGATCCGACTGCATGGCCGAACCGGGACCTTGCGCTCCAAGGCCTCACACAGAGCCGCCGGCACGTTCTCCCACTCGTACGTCGCGGCGCTGACCAGATCGGAAAACTGCATCAGGGTGAGGGAATCGGAAAACGAGGCGGCAAACGTGTGGTCGGCGCTCCGATGGGCGGGCGCCTCAGGATCTGGATCCCAGACGGCGACACAGTAGCCCAGACGGCGGGCGGCCCGGGCAAACATGGC
Source organism: Nitrospiraceae bacterium (assembly GCA_037443165.1). Lineage (GTDB taxonomy): Bacteria > Nitrospirota > Nitrospiria > Nitrospirales > Nitrospiraceae > DATLZU01. The sequence continues at coordinate 14,264 of JBBIOW010000045.1, forward strand.
CCCGAGTTGTCCGCCGCCGAGGACCCCCAACACGGATCCGGATTCGATCGGCACCACGGTCACGCCTTGCGTGTCTTCCTCGTTCGCGGCGACGGGGTCGGCAAGGGCCCTTGGGATGCGATCACCGCGCGCGTCTGTTCGGCGCGGAATTGTTGCAGGCGTTGACGGATGATCGGATATCGCCCCGCAAGAATCTGCGCGGCAAGGAGGCCGGCATTTTCGGCCCCGCCGATGGCCACGGTCGCGACCGGCACCCCTCGTGGCATCTGCACGATGGAGAGGAGCGAATCCAGGCCGCGCAGATGTTCCGTGGGAATCGGCACGCCGATGACCGGCAAGTGGGTTTTGGCGGCCAGCATCCCGGGCAGATGGGCAGCGCCTCCTGCACCGGCGATGATGACCTCGATGCCGCGGCTCGCCGCCTGTTCAGCATAGGCGAAGAGGCGATCGGGCGTCCGGTGAGCCGAGACGACCAGCAACTCGTTCGGCACGCCCAACTCGGTGAGGATCGCGACGGCCTTTTCCAGGATAGGAAAGTCGCTCTTGCTCCCTCCGAGCACCCCGACCAGCGGCCGGATGCGTCCCTTGCCGTTCCTCGATAGACGTTGGCGCGAACCAGCCATGGACTCTCCTCCACCGCCTTCAGTCCGAGCCGTCAACCTGCGGGTGGCCATCTCGTCATCCCTCGACCTAGCCCTCGTAATCCCGCACGGGTTGAATCACGCCCACCTTAGCCGTTCCGAGAAAGAGGGTCAAGGGACAAGCGTCCCGAGGAAACACCGGAGCCGTTTGACCCCCTTATCCGGATTCCTTTATGATACATCCAACTTCCGTCCCCATCATCGGAGGTCGCCGTGCCGCGCCTGGGAGAGGGGTTGAAAGCCAAACTCGAGTCGGTTATCAATCAGCCCACGGGCCTCGACGAAATCATCGTCGACGACCTCGCCACCTCATCCAAGCTGCAGTCCTGGGAAGCGGTTCAGATCCCCGAACGACTGAAGTTTTCCTCGCGGCTCGCCATCAAGCTGGTTCTGCTCTTTACGCTGATCATCGCCTTCGTCCCCTGGACCCAGACCATCACAGTCACCGGCCAACTCTCCGCCTATTCGCCGTATGAGCGGCCGCAGGATATCGAGGCGCAGATCACGGGACGCATCAAGAAATGGCACATCTTCGAAGGGGTGCGGGTCAAGCAGGGAGACCTGATCCTCGAGTTGGACGACGTCGATCCGAATTTCATGGCACCGGACCTGCTTTCCCTGCTCGAGCAGCGGAAGGTTGCGCTTGAGCAAACCCGCAAGGCCGCCTTGGAGCGGGCCGGGCAGTTGGACAAGCGGATCAAGGAAATGCAGAACCTGGTGAAAGCGGCCGTGCCGTCCGCTCAGGCTCGGGTCGTGGAGGCCGAAAACAAGGTCCGCGAGGCCCAGCAGAAGGTCGCCGCCGCCAAGATCGCCGTCGACACGGCCGAGTTGAACGTCGATCGCCATCGACAACTGGCGGAGCGGGGCCTGGTGTCGCAACGCGAACTCGAACTGACGATTCAAGCCGCCATCGCGAGCAAGGCGGACTTGCAGGCCGCCCAGGCTTCTTTGAAGGCCGCCCAGCAGGCCATGATGGCGTTGAGTTACGGCCGCGATCAGGTCAGCGCCGAAGTGCTGCAACGCCTGATCGACGCGGAAGCGGCCCGGGACGGCGCTTTCGCCGATGCCGCCAAGGCGGCCAACGAACTGGCCGATGTCACGCTCCGTTTGTCGAATGCCACGCAGCGGCGCGTTGCCAGCCGGATTCTGGCGCCGATCGACGGCACCGTCGTTCGGATGGCCGAAGTCGGCCCCGGAGAAACGGTGCGGCCCGGAGATAAACTCGTCCGTATTTCGCCCGCCAGCATGGACAAGGCGATCGAGATGGTGGCCGACGGTCTGGACGCTCCGCTGCTGAACGTCGGGAGAAAAGTTCGAATCCTGTTTTACGGCATCCCGGCGATCCCGCTGCCGGCCTGGCCCGAGTTGATGGCCGGCACGTACGGAGGCGTCATCAAAGTGATCGACCAGGTGGACGACGGCAAAGGCAACTTTCGTTTTTGGGTCGTACCCGACCCTGAGGATCGGCCCTGGCCCGACCAGGCCCACGTCCGGCAAGGGACAAAAGCCATGGGATGGGTGATCCTCAACCGTGTTCCCCTCTGGTACGAACTCTGGCGCCGGTTCAATCTGTTCCCACCCGACTATCAAGAACGGCCGCCCAGCTTGATCGATACGCTCCTGCCCAAGGCCGGCCGCGGTGCCAAGTAAGCATCACTTCCGGCCTTTGCCTGGGCGTCGCTCGTGTCGTCTCGCCTCCGGCATGCGATCCGTTGTTCCAAATCAGTCGATGGGCGCAGCCTCCGCCCGAATAGAAAGGAGTGTGTACGATGCGTCGCCTGTGTGTCCTCATCGCTTGCTTCACCTTGGCGACCTGGTTCACATCGAGCCAAGCGCTCGCCGCCGACGCGGCCAAGTCGAAGCCGCTGCCCCCCATTCCGCTCTCGCTGGACGAGGTGTTGGCCTGGGTGGACCGTTCGCATCCCCTGCTCAAAGGCGCCGGCACTGAGAAGGTAACGGCCAGAGGCAAATTGCTCAAGGCCCTGGGCGCCTTCGAGCCTATCCTGGTCAACGACATGGAGCTTGAGCGGTTCATCCCCAGCGGAACGACCGACGCCAGGACCGCCGGCTTCAACGACACGCTGATGGAGGTCCGGCATCCTTCCGGTCTCAAAGGGTCAGCCGGAATCCGGCAAGTACTTGGGGGCCCGGCCAAAATTCCCGACCTGGCGTTCAGCGGGAACACCAACCAGGTCATTCTCGGCGGATTCATTCCGCTGTTGCGCGGCCTGATGATCAATCCCGAGGCGGCGGAACTCCAGCGGTCGCAGTTGGCCGACCCGATGGCGGACGTCAAGATTGCGCAGACCCGGCAGGATCTGTTCCTGGCCGCCGCCACGCAATATTGGGATTGGGTCGCCGCCGTGAAGCTGGCCGACATTCAGAAACGCGCGCTCGGTGTCGCGGAGGATCGGGCGAAGCAGGTAGAGGGACGCGCCAAGGCCGGCGCCGTCGCGCCGCTCGACGTCGTCGAGGCGAATCAGGAGGTGCAGCGCCGCCGGGAAATTTGGATCGCTGCCCAGCGCGCCGTCGAGCAGGAGCAATACAGATTGTCCATGTTCCTCTGGGAAAATCATGCCCCCGTGACGCCGCCGGCCGAGCGGGCGCCGGACTTGCCGTCGCAAGCCGTTGTGCCGCCGCCGGAAACGGTCCAAGCCCACAAGCTTCAGGCCAAAGCCAATCGTCCGGAAGTCCGGGAGATCGGGATCGAGGCGAAGCTCAACAATATCGATCTGGAACTGGCCAAAAACAATCTGTTGCCCAGTTTGGACGTGGAGGCGGCGCCGGCTCGCGCCCCGGAAAAGTTCGTGCTGGGCCTCGGCTATCGATTCGGCGCCGAACTCCGCATTCCCATCTTCCAACGGCGCAGCCGCGGCGAGGTGTTGGAAGCGCAGGGGAAGGCGGATCGGCTTGTCCTGGTCCAGAAGTTCCGCGAACAGCAGGTCGTCGTGGATGTGGACAACGCGCTGTCCGCCGTCGAACGGGCCAAGGAACGTATCGCCGCCGCCGCCGATTCGTTGCGGCTCGCCAAGACGCTCGAGGAGGGTGAACGGTTCCGCTTCAGCCTAGGCGCCACCAGCGTGCTGTTCGTGAATTTGCGGGAGCGCAACTCCGTGGACTCGGAGAACCAACTCATCCGCGCCAAGGCGGATTATCAGAAAGCCCTGGCCTTCTATCAATGGGCGATCGGCGCGTGGGCAAAGAGTGAACCGTCGGCCGTTCCGGTCACCTACCGGATGCGCGAATGATCGCCGAAGGCAGTGGCATTTTTCTCCGTGCTTTGATAGGGTTAGAAAACTGCTCGACCGCCGGCCCGGGCAGGCGGGGGTGGGAGCGCCCGCCGCTGTCGATCGGCCGCCCGGCCTGGTGAACGCCTTCCAGCGAGCGAGGGCATGGATCCCAACCGCTCCGACAGCCATCCTGTCACGCTCCAGTCGATGCTCGGCCGGCTTGGCCTGCTTCTGCGCCTGGAACGCCGGGTGCTCGGCCTCCTGACTTCCTATTCGCTAGCGATCGGGCTCTTCTCGCTGATCGTCCCATTGACTGTCCAGGAGCTGGTCAACACCTTCGCGTTTGCCATCCAACCGATCACGATCGTGACGCTGGCCGCCATCATGGTACTGGTGCTGCTGTTTGTCGGCGCCTTCCGCGCATTGCAGTTTTTCGCCGTCGAGATTTTGGAACGACGGGTTTTCGCGCGCGTCGCCCTGGCCATGGCCGAGCACCTGCCCCGCCTCAAGTCCCGAGGCTTCAAGCCACTCTACGCGAATTATTTTCTGGAGACGGTGCTGATGCAACTCGCCCTTTCGGTTCTGCTCATCGACGTC
>JBBIOW010000046.1:0-18536 GCA_037443165.1 Nitrospiraceae bacterium
CGGCCAGGCAAGCAGGGGATGGTAGACCCTCTTGCCGCGGGTTCGAACATTTTTCGAGGCCCAAGGCTCCTGATCCTCGCCTTCCTGCCGCTTGAGCGTCTGTCGCGCCCCTTGCGTGCGCCCATTCCTCCCCTTCCTCGGTCACTCGCCCCGATCGCTCGACCCTGAGGCTCTGGACGGGGTCAAATCGACCGTTCGGCGCCGCTCACGGTCGCCCCCGGCGAGGCCGAAGGGGCGAAGGGCGGATCTCGCACTCTGAACCCACGCAAGCGAGCCCGCCCATGCTTCTGCCAAGCCCCAGAGGACCCGGCGAAGAAGATCAACTCCCGAAGAGTTTGCAAGGACTGCCTGCGGCAGACTCCCGCTCCCCAAGCCGTAAAGGGGTGGCTTCGTGGCTCGCGCCACCAAGCAATCTTTCCTCTACGGTCCCCCACCCGGCTGTCCCTGCCTGCCGGCAGGCAGGTCAGTCGGGCGGCTCCAGCCCCTTCGGGCGTTTCGCTTGCGCCCTTGCCTGTCATGAGCGAGCCCTGCTTTTATCCAAGGGCGAGTCGAATGGGTGAGCCAGCCCTTCCCTTCAAGCCATGAGCCGTGAATCGTGCGCGAATCTGTCGCTTTTTGGACGCCCTTGGCGTATCCTTCTGAGCGTCCAAGCGCTGGGTTGACCAGTGAGGATATTGCTCACATTCACCGGGTTTAACGACCCTTACGCACTGGGCCTTCTTGGAGATGCGCAGCAGCGCGGACCGATCCTCGCTTTGCTGAGATCACGGCCCTTCGACCGAGTTGTCCTTTTTTCGACCCCGAATACTGCGAAGAACACAGTCGCGACCAATCAAGCAATAACTGCGGAATTTCCTCGAGTGGAGGTTCTGATCAGAGACCTCCCTCTAATTGATCCCACCGACTATGTGTCCATACTGAAGGGGCTGCGAACGCTGTTTCGAGAGATTGCAGACGGAGCGCCACAGGCTGAGTACTTCATTGCGACCGCATCAGGTACGCCCCAGATGCACGCCTGTTGGGTTCTGCTCGCCGCGAGCGGAGAGATCCCTGCCCGAATGCTACACGTCCGTCCACCTCGCTTTGTGACAAAGGACCGACCGACCGTTTCGGAAGTTGACCTAACCGCGCCCGAATTTCTCGCCGTCCGTTCGAGTGTCACGGCGATCCAAGCGGTCATGGAGGGAATTCCCGATGTCGCAGGCGCCGTTGCCCGACTGGGGATCGTCGCTGACCACCCATCGATGAGAAAGGTCATCGAACTGGCTGCCTCACTCGCCCCTTCAGCACTCCCGATCCTCATCCTCGGCGAGACGGGTACCGGCAAAGAGTTGCTAGCAACGCTTATTCACGCGCTCAGTGGTCGGCCTCCTGAGCGCTTTGTGCCGCTGAACTGTGCCGCGATTCCCAAGGACTTGGTCGAAAGCGTCCTCTTCGGGCATAAGAGGGGGGCCTTCACGGGCGCCTCATCAGACTTCAAAGGGAAATTCGACCAGGCTGACGGTGGAACGCTGTTTCTCGACGAACTGGCTGAGTTACCTTCATCGACGCAAGCGAAGTTACTCCGCGTGTTACAGGACGGGATGGTGGAGCCTCTCGGGGCTGAGAAGGCTCACAAAGTTGACACACGAATCATCGCCGCGACGAATCAAGACGTAAAAATGGCCATGAGGGAAGGCCGGTTCCGCGAAGACCTGTACTTCGGCCTGAACGTTGGTGAAATCCACTTGCCGCCCCTGCGAGAACGGCGGAGCGATATTCCAAAGATCGCGTTGCACACCCTCGATCGGATCAACGCGGCGCTCAAAAAGCCGAGACGGTTGTCGCCTGGCGCCCTGTCCAGGCTCCAGAGTCATGTCTGGCCGGGCAATGTCCGCGATCTCGAAAATGTCCTTGAACGCTCCGCCCGCCTGGCAAAGGCCGACGTGCTAGAAGCTGACGACCTTCTCCTCTCCGAGCCCGTCACCTACACGGACCCTCTTGCCGGCCTCCCCGGCGTCGAGAAAAGGGGTCGGGAGTCTTTTGTCCATTTACGAATGTAACGATCGATTGAACCTGCACGAGGCTGTGCGGGCTCGCTTGCGGTGCTCGCCGAACGGATTCGGCGCCTATCACGGCTGCCCGCCGGACAAATCAGAGAAAACGTGCCGGGAGTCCTGTGAGGCTCCCCATCGACGCGTCGGGGTCAACCTTCGGTTTCCCTGTCTGCCGACAGGTAGGCGCCTACCTTGCCTGCCCTGAGCCAGGTCGAAGGGCGCGCGCCGACATTAGGCTTCCAGAACGGGCAGGGCTGACGCATGGGCGGCGGGCGCTCGCGTGAGTCAGAATCCGAAGAGTTCTGCGCGGCCCGAAAACCGAGGGCACGAGCCTTGCGACTCCAGAGGGGCTCTGGCCGCAGGAAGCAGAAGACGCTCCGCGGCTGGAGCCCGAGGACAGAGCCCCTCAGAGCCCTTGCCCCTCGATTTGACTCGGGGTGGTGAGCCCGTCGAACCACAAGGCGAGTGACCGACCTACCTGCCGGCAGGCAGGGAGAGAGCGCTGGGAACTCGACGATCAGGGGCCTGGGGCCTCAAAAAGGTTCGAACGCGCTGCAAGAGGGTCCAACAATCGTCAGTTTTGCCCCTGGCGGTCACGAGCCGGCACGGATAAACAAAGGAGGAGAATACTGCAAGGTGTTCTCCTCTCGCGCCAAGATCAATCGCAGGGCGCTCGACCTCGCAAGCGCTGCTTGGTGGTCCCAACGGGATTCGAACCCGTGTCTGAGCCTTGAGAGGGCTCCGTCCTAGGCCAGGCTAGACGATGGGACCAGCGAAGCCGCGAATGAACTGTTTGAGTTGTTGAAGAACGAACGGGTGCAGGATCAGCGATTGTCCGTCACTTGCGTGATGGAAAGGCACAGTACCATACGCCTCGAACCGATTGCAAACCGTCGGCCGTGGCGGTCTGCCGTCGTTTCTCAGAACCCCATTCACAGCCCAGTCCTCCCTCTATAGAGGCACGCCACCTACTCCAGCGGGATTGTCAGCACTCACCTATTCGCGCTAGGCTTCGCGACCTGGAAGCCAGACCACCTGCGGTCATTGCTCAATCCTTGTTGCTGAGGTGTCAATCCATGAAACCGGTGTTGAATCCCGCGGCCGGATTGGCTGTTCTGTTGTGTGCGTTGAGCCCTACTCTGTCCGGCTGTTCGAGCGTCTCGCCGACTAACAAGGTTTCGCTCCGCTGCAGCAGTTCGCCCACGATCCGCGTCACGGCGGCCAAACCGACAGTGTCCGTGTCCTATACTGAGCCGACCACCGCTCTGGACGGACGCCCACTCACCTCGTTGGCCAAAACGACCATCTATATCGAGACCGGTGATGGGCCCGTCACCGCGAAGGAAATCCCTGCCACGAACCCCCGTGGCGGCGGCCAGATTTCGCAGATGGTCACGATTCCGCTGAAGCAACAGGAGACCGTCGCGTCGATCTGTGTGACCGCGACCGACAGCCAGGGAAACGAAGGTCCTCCTGCTCATCAGTGACGCACCATCCTCCCCCTGACGCCTCGAAGCGTGAACGTTCTTAGTGGGGGCCCTGATCACGGGCTTGACTTCACTTTGAGAACGGCCTAGCCTTTGCCGTGCCCGGCCTACTACCCGCGTGCCGAACGGAAAATTACTGCGCACGCTGAGGTTCTTCCGGCCGGACATCGAGAATGATCGGGAGGTCCTGTGGCCGAGAAACTCGATCCCAGCGGGACGAGTCCCGCGCGACCGCCTCAGGCCGCTGAAGCCAACAAGTCCAAGCCCCTACTCGAGCTCAATATCGGCTCTAACGTCTTCCGCAACACGAACGGGGTCGTGAAGCTGCAGGGCAAGGAGCAAATGGTTGTGGAATTCCATCCCGAGGAGAATCAACTCCTGTTGACCATGGATTTTTATGACGGCGCGGGGAGCCACGTGGCCCATCTGCGACGAAACGCGTGGGCGTTTAATACGGCGAACCGATTCGCGCTCACCACCGGTCCCGCCGCTCTGTCCCTGTTCAACGGACCGCTGTGGTTGAAAGTGTCTGACCGAGACAACGGCGACGTTGTCCTCGAAGTCACGGTGACTCACAGCGGAAAAATCCAGATTCTGAAAGGGAAATTTTATACGCACAAAGGGCACCTCGTTGAGATCACCTCGCATTACTGCCGCGTCATACCCGGCCTGACGCTGTTTGGCGATGTGTTCGAAACGCGCGGCGGGGCTTCGTCAATCGGATAAGCCTTGGAACCGGAGCACGGTTGATCGGTCGATGGTACGCCGACGAAGCGTCGGTTGACGGGGCCTGAGGTCTTCTAAGTCCTCGGGCCCAGGTTCTTGCCGTTGAGCACCAGGCGCAACCGTTCCTTTTGCGCCGGTTGTATCTGCAGAAACTCCAACCCAAATTCTGCGGCCTTTGTCCACCGCACAATCGCCCGCTCGATCTTGAGCGGCCAGTCATAATCGGGCGGGTACACCCACGCCTCGACTTCGGTGCCTGCCGACAATTCGGTCTCGCATTGCACTCGACAGCCACCACGGGACAAATCAAGGACTGTGCCTTCACCCTCGATCTCACTGCCGGAAAAGAAGATACGGATCTGGGTCTTGAACCGGGGAGCTTTCCGATCCATCATCGCCGCACCTGTCGCACGGAGGTCTCCGCATGAGGAGCAAGGTGCTCCGCGCGCAAAGCGGCGGTCTTCATCCCATGCGGAAAGAGATGTCTCGTTTGACTTTGAGAAAGCAGGTCGTAGAATAGCACGTATGACGGAGATCGTGAAGCCCAGCGTGCAGGCGTTCTTGGTGTGCGACACCGTGATCGAGGACAGCCTGACCAAGAAAAAGAGCCTGATCGGTATTTTCACCCACCTCCAGGCGCTGGCCTTTCCGTTCCAACATCATCAGATGGGTCTCTACTTCTGCCTCACCGATGCGGAAGGCACCTATCACTTCGACATCGAACTCGTGTACCTCAATACCGAGCAGCTCGTCTGCCGCGCCGCGCTCCCGAACGTGTACATCGTGGATCGCCTCCAAATTTCCGACTTCGGCATCAACATTCCCTCGCTTGTCTTCCCGGCGCCAGGCCGCTATGAGTTCCGATTGCTCATGGAAGGCCATCTCATCGCCCAGAAAGACTTCAACGTCATCCAAATGCCCATGCCTCAGACCGTCTGATAAGGGTGCAGGGGCTCTGCGTCGGCAGCAAGGTATTTTTCCTCCCGCCCCGTCTTATGGTACAAATGATTGTCATGAGAGACTTCCTCGCGCCGGCGGTGTCATAAAGAGATGCGTCCAGATCACACGAACATGCCGAATGCATCAACACCATCGGACTTCGTGCGCGCGATCGTCGCGCAGGATCTGAAGACCGGCAAACACGGCGGACGCGTGGTGACGCGTTTCCCGCCGGAGCCGAATGGGTATCTCCACATCGGTCACGCCAAGTCCATCTGCCTGAACTTCGGCATCGCCAACGAGAACCCCGGCGGCGTCTGTCACCTGAGGTTCGACGACACGAATCCGACGACGGAGGATCCTGAGTACGTCCAGGCCATCCAGGAGGACGTGCGCTGGCTGGGGTTCGACTGGCGGGATAAGATGTTCTTCGCCTCGGATTATTTCGAGCGGTTCTATGAGTACGCCGTCCGCTTGATCAAGAAGGGCAAGGCCTACGTGGATAGCCTCACCGCGGACGAGATACGACAGTTCCGTGGCACGCTGACGGAACCCGGCAAGGACAGTCCCTACCGGAATCGATCCGTCGAGGAGAACCTCGATCTCTTCAAGCGGATGCGCGCGGGAGAATTTCCGGATGGCGCCCATGTCCTCCGGGCTAAGATCGACATGGCCTCGCCCAACATCAACTTGCGCGATCCGGTGCTCTATCGCATCCGTCGGGCCAGACATTATCGGACTGGCGATGCCTGGTGCATCTACCCGACCTATGACTATGCCCATCCTCTTTCGGATGCGATCGAGGGCATTACGCATTCCATTTGCACGCTCGAGTTCGAGGACCACCGGCCGCTGTATGACTGGGTCGTGGAACAGTGCGAGACCCCGCACCGCCCGCGGCAGATCGAGTTCGCGCGGCTCAATCTCACGCACACGGTCATGAGCAAACGCAAGCTGTTGGATTTGGTGGAGCGGAAGCTCGTGAACGGCTGGGACGACCCTCGCCTCCCTACGCTCAAAGGGTTGCGGCGGCGCGGCTATACCCCCGAGTCGATCCGCGCGTTCTGCGAACACATCGGCGTGGCGAAACGGGACGCCACGCTGGAAGCGGGATTGCTGGAACACTTTGTCCGCGAGGATCTCAACAAACGTGCGCCGCGCGCGATGGCCGTGCTGCGGCCTCTGCGGGTGGTGATCGACAATTATCCGGAGGACCGGGTCGAAGCATTGGAGGCGATCAACAATCCCGAAGACCCGTCCGCGGGGAGCAGAACGGTGCCGTTCTCGCGGATCGTCTATATCGAACAGGACGATTTCCGGGAAGATCCGCCGAAGCAGTTCTTTCGCCTCGCGCCCGGACGCGAGGTCCGCCTCCGTTATGCCTACATCATCAAATGCACGGGCGCGGTGAAAGACGAACGGACCGGGCAGGTGATCGAACTGCGCTGCACGTACGCTCCGGAAACCAAGAGCGGCAGATCTCAGGAGCAACGCAAGGTCAAAGCGACGATCCATTGGGTTTCGGCAGCCCACGCGATCGAGGCGGAAGTACGGCTGTACGATCACCTCTTCTCGAAGCCCGATCCAAACGATGTCCCAGAAGGTCAGGATTATACGGCGAACCTGAACCCGAACTCCCTGGAACGGCTCACGGCTTGCCGAGTCGAACCCAGCCTGAAAGGCGCCTTGCCCGGCAAGCGATACCAATTCGAACGGCTGGGCTACTTCTGCGTCGATCCGGACTCTACGGCAGACCGACTCGTCTTCAACCGCACAGTCACGCTCAGGGACACCTGGGCCAAGATCGAAAAATCGCAGAAGGCGGGTTGAAGCTCGACATCTCTAGTGGAGGCTCCTGGTGCGGACGACCATCCGACTCGCCGTGCTTTTCTCTCTCATTCTTGTTTCGGCGTGCGACACGACGCGCGAGCGCCTGATGAAGGAACAGTATCCCGCATATCCCGAAAGCATTAAGCGCGCCATCGACCGCGGTTTTCTGATCAACGGGATGGACCATGACCAGGTCTTTCTGACCCTCGGCGAACCGGTCTGCAAAAAGACCATCCAGCACGACGGCAGACCGGTGGAAGTCTGGCTCTATCCGCCAGGCGGCAAGAACCCCTGCATGACGGCGGAATTCAGGGTGTACTTCGAAGGCGGCGCGGTGACCGGATGGCAGGCCGTGAAGGTGCCTTCGGAGGGAGGATAAAAAGAATGGCTGGGGGACTAGGATTCGAACCTAGGTAGTCAGATCCAGAGTCTGACGTCCTACCACTAGACGATCCCCCAACCGTGCGCTCAACGTAATATAAGCGAAGGCGGTGAGTCAAGACAGGGCGGCCTTGGCACGCTCAATCCCCTTTTGCAGGCGATGAAGCGTCCGTTCCCTGCCCAGCAGCTCCATCACGTCGAACAGGCCGGGGCTGGCGGCGCGGCCTGTGAGGGCAACCCTCACCGGCTGCGCCAACTGAGCCATCTTCAGGCCCTCTTCTTCGAGCACGCCCCTGAAGACTTCCTCCAGGCGGGCCTTGGAAAACTCCACGGCGCCTTCGATTCCAACTTTGAGCTTCGTGAGGGCGGGGACGATCGCCGGCGTCAAGAATTTCTTGGCCGCCTCTTCTTCGACGGCGACGTCCTGCCCGAAATACGGGGTCGCCCAAGTCACCATCTCGACAAGGGTCTTGGTCCGTTCCCGCACCGTGACGACCAGCCTCTCCAGCCACTCCGCCGACACGGCTTTGATCTCTTCTTTCAGTCCGGCCTGTTCCAGATACGGCACGAGCGCCTGCGCGATCCGGCTCGGCGCTCCATGCTGAATGTAATGGGCGTTCACCCAGAGCAGCTTTTCCGGGTTGAACACGGCCGAAGACTTCTGTACATGGTCGAAGGAAAACTTTTCGATGAGTTCCTCCCGCGTGAAGATTTCCTGATCGCCGTGGGACCAGCCGAGCCGCGCGAGATAATTCACCATGGCTTCCGGCAGATAGCCCATTTCCTTATACGCCATGATCGAAGTCGCTCCGTGCCGCTTGGAAAGCCTCGTCTTGTCCGACCCTAGGATCATCGGCAGATGGCCGAACCGCGGTACCGGATAGCCCAGCGCCTGAAACATCGGAATCTGTCTGGGTGTATTGGTGAGGTGGTCATCCCCGCGCACGACATGGGTGATGTTCATCAGCGCGTCGTCCACGACCACTGAAAAGTTGTACGTCGGGTAGCCGTTGGACCGAAGGATGATCAGGTCGTCCAGCACGCTGTTGTCGAAGACCACGCGCCCCTTGATCAGATCGTCGATGACGGTCTGCCCTTCCTGCGGAGCCCTAAACCTCAGCGCAGCGTCTCCGGTCGGCGCCGTGATGCCGAGATCGCGGCAGCGACCGTCGTACTTCGGCGAAAGCCCTTTCGCTTCGGCTTCCTTGCGCCGAGCTTCCAACTCCTCGGCTCGGCATATGCACCAATAGGCCCGGCCTTGCTCGAAGAGCCTCATCGCATGCCGCCGGTAGAGCTCCATGCGCTCGGTCTGGCGATAGGGGCCTTCGTCCCAGTCCAGACCGACCCACCGCATGCCTTCTAGAATGGCTTGGATGGACTCTTCCGTGGACCGGCTTTGGTCCGTGTCTTCGATGCGCAGGATAAAGGTCCCTTTGTTCTGGCGCGCGAACAGCCAGTTGAACAGAGCGGTGCGGACCCCGCCGATGTGGAGATAGCCGGTTGGGCTGGGTGCGAATCGAACTCTGATGTTACTCATCTCGCCGGCTCATTGAAAATGCTTGGGCATTGGCTCTACGATGCGCAACTGGGAAACGCGCGCCACGGGGCGCGTTATAACACGCTCGCCGCTTGCGAGTACAGATCGACCAATCGGTACCGGATCATGAAGGAACCGACACAACCGGCTCAAGTCATGAGTGTCCGCCCGCTCACTCCTCACGTGCGCGAACTGGTGCTCGCGCCGCTGGAACGCAGCATTTCGTTCAAGCCCGGGCAATGGGTCTCGCTGAAGTTGCCGGTCGGGACACATCCTCCGTTGAACCGCGCCTACACGATGGCCGAGCCGGAACAACCGTCCGGATACCTGACGTTGGTTTATGATCTCGTGCCAGGCGGGCTTGGTTCCCAGTATCTCGCAACACTCAAAGCCGGCGACCGGGTCCCACTTTCAGGACCTTACGGCAACTTTGTCCTCCCTGATCCGTCGACAAAAGAGTTGCTGCTGATCGCGCGGTATTCCGGTATCGTCCCATTCCGCTGCATGCTCACCCATCTTTTTTCACGCGTTCCGGACCGCAGAGTCACGTTACTCTACAGCGCCCCGGGCCAAGCCGAGCTGGTGTACCACGACGAGTTCACAGCCCTCGCGTCACGGCAGAATCGCTTCAGGTACGTGCCGATCGCTTGTGCTCCCGACACTCCGTTCCACGCAGAAGTCGAAGCGCTGATCGAACAACTCAAACCGATCCTGGCCGACGGACGGCCGGTGATCCCGATGATTTGCGGGATCAAAGCCTTTGTCCGGCCGTTACGGACCTTTTTCACCGAGCAGGGATTCGACCGGAGGGAGGTGCGAATAGAGACGTATGATTAGGGCTTCAGTGCCCTTCCTTAACAAGATTTTTGTTCACAGCGGGGATTTCGACCACCACGTCCATCGTGCCGTTCGGAACGCACTGGCAGCCCAAGCGCGACTGCAACGTCGTCACCGGCGCCTCTTCGAGCTGATCGAATTCATCGTCCGTCCCCTCATTGCATGACTCCAAGCCCTTCCTCACAATGACGTGACAGGTTGAGCAGGCGCAGACACCACCACAGACATGTTCGAGATCGACCCCGTTGCCCATCGCAATATCCAGGATGCTGCCGGGAAGCCCGGTCGCCCCGTACGGAATTTTGTCCGGCTGGACCTCGACCTTGGTCTCTGTTTTGTCCGGCATGATAAAAGTGACCGTGTACGGTTTGGTTGGTAACTCAACGTCCGTCTTTTCGATATAGGGATTGATTCCTCCCATACCCTTCTACCCCTTCTTCAGTGGCTTAACGTCACCCAAGCAGAGGCTTCACGCAAGATAGTGCCATCTGCCGCTGAATCGGCTTAAGCCCTTGAAACAAAAACTGGGGCTCCTCTATTGACAGCCCCTTCTTGACCGTGTTAGGTTTAATCCGATCAAAGTGATCGGAGACCATTATAATCTCCGACTATTCAAATCGGCAATAGCCCATGTTGAAATTTTCAAAAAAAGCGGACTATGGGCTCATGGCGCTGCAATACATCGCGGCCGTGCAATTCGGCGACGTGACGCGCGCCCGGATCGTCAACACGAAGGAGATTGCCGAGGAGTACAACATCCCTCTCGAGCTCCTGGCCAAAGTACTCCAGACCTTGGCCAGGAGCGGGCTAATCGAAAGCCACAACGGGCCCAAGGGGGGCTATCTGCTGGCGAAGAGTGCGCGTGACATCACCATTGCCCAAGTCTTGGAAAGCATCGAAGGGCCACTCGGGATCACCGACTGTTATCATGAAAAGGAGGGCGAGCCTTGCATGCAGCGCGAGCATTGCACGATTAGGACTCCTCTCCTCAAGGTTCAAGACAGCATTTATCAACTGCTCAACAGCATGACGCTGCAGGATATGATGGGCGGCACGCCCTTGATCACCGTTCAATCGATCACGACCGCACAAGGAGTCGAGCGATGAAGTTCCCGATCTATTTGGATAATCACGCGACCACCCCGGTGGACCGGCGGGTGTTGGACGCCATGCTCCCGTACTTTACCGAGAAATTCGGCAACGCCGCCAGCCGCAATCACTCCTTCGGATGGGAAGCGGAGGAGGCGGTGGAAAACGCCCGCAAACAGATCGCCAAGCTGACCCACGCCGATCCGAAGGAAATCGTATTCACCAGTGGCGCCACCGAATCCGACAACCTAGCTCTGAAAGGCGTGGTCGAGATGTACCACGAGAAGGGCGATCATATCATCACATCGTCCACGGAACATCGCGCGGTGCTGGATACGGCCAAAGCCCTCGAAGCGAAGCGCGGCGTCAAGGTTACTTACCTGCCGGTGGACAAGTCCGGCTTGGTCAACCCGGACGACGTGCGTAATGCCATTACCGACAAGACCATCCTCATCTCGATCATGTTGGCCAACAACGAGATCGGAACGATCAATCCGATCAAGGAGATTGGCAAGATCGCGAAGGAGAAAGGCGTGCTGTTTCATTGCGACGCCACGCAAGGCGTGGGCAAGATTCCCGTGGATGTGCAGGAAATGGGGATCGACCTGATGTCGTTCAGCGCGCACAAGATCTATGGCCCGAAGGGCATCGGCGCCTTGTACGTCCGGAAGAAGGCCCCCCGCGTCCGAATCGCGGCTCAGATGGACGGCGGCGGTCATGAACGCGGCATGCGGTCCGGCACACTCCCAGTCCCGCTGATCGTGGGGTTCGGCAAAGCCTGCGAACTGTGCGAGCAGGAAATGGCGGCCGAAGCCTCGCGCCTCGCGGCCATGCGCGACCGGTTGTATGCCGGGATCATGAATGCACTGGAAGATGTGTATCTGAACGGTCATCCCACCCAGCGGCTTCCGCATAACTTGAACCTGTCCTTCGCCTATGTCGAGGGGGAATCGCTGCTGATGGGAATGAAGGAGATCGCGCTGTCCTCCGGATCGGCCTGCACCTCGGCCACTCTGGAACCGTCTTATGTGCTCCGGGCTCTGGGCGTCGGGTCGGACCTGGCCCACTCCTCGATCCGGTTCGGCCTGGGACGGTTCAACACGGACGAGGAGATTGACTACACGATCAAGCGGGTTATTGAAGTCGTGAACAAACTCCGCGAGATGTCCCCCTTGTATGAAATGGCTAAAGAAGGCATCGACCTGAAATCCGTCCAGTGGGCCGCTCACTGAACGCGTGAAGTGTGAAATGTAATGTAAGGTGTGAAGCGAAACCGGACGAGCTACGCTTCACGGATGACGAGATACGAAGGAGGATACGATGGCATACAGCGAAAAAGTCGTCGATCATTTTAACAACCCGCGCAACATGGGGAGCTTCCCCAAAACCGACCAAGACGTGGGCACCGGCATCGTCGGCGCCCCGGAGTGCGGCGACGTGATGAAGCTGCAGATTAAGGTGCAGAACGACACCATCGTGGACGCGAAGTTCAAGACGTTCGGCTGCGGATCGGCCATCGCCAGCTCGAGCCTGGCGACCGAATGGCTCAAAGGCAAGACGCTCCAAGAAGCGGCTAAAATCAAAAACACCGATATCGTGCAGGAACTCAACCTGCCGCCGGTGAAGATCCACTGCTCGGTCCTGGCGGAGGACGCGATCAAGGCCGCATTGGCGGACTATAAGAAGAAAGCAGAGGGAAAAGGTCAGCCGTCCACGTAACCGGAATCTGTATTCGGAAGATTCTCTTATAGCGCCAAGGAGTACGACATGGAGATACCCAACACGACAGCCCAGACGCCGGTGGTCACGCTGAGCGAGTCCGCGCTGAAGGAAGTGAAGCGGCTGATGAACGTCCAAGGTCTGACGGATGGCGGCCTGCGGTTGGGCGTCAAAGGCGGAGGCTGTTCGGGGCTGAGCTACACGATCAACTTCGACGACAAGATCGGCCAGTATGACACGGTGTACGAGTTCGACGGCGTCAAGGTGATTGTGGATGCGAAGAGCGCCATTTATCTGCAGGGCACGCAACTGGATTTTCAGAAGGATCTCATGGGCGGTCAGTTCAAGTTCGTCAATCCGAACGCGCAGAAGACCTGCGGGTGCGGGGAGTCATTCTCGGCCTGATGGGCTGACAACCGGATAGCTAATAGCACGTAGCCGCTTCCTGGGTTGAAAGCACCGGCGCCCGAGGAGGCGACCCTCTGCTACGTGCTATTAGCTATTCGCGTGTCTGGCCGGTATTCATGTTATCGAAAGGCGTCATGCAGCAAGGTCAGAAGACATCCAGTCCGCGCACCGAACTCCAGATGGCGCGCAGCATGTGCTGGCACTGTCAATCGGAGATCAGCGGGGAGTATTTCTGCGAACGGTGCGTGAAGGTGCAACCTGTCTCCAAGGAGATGGATTACTTTACCTGTTTGGGTCTTCCGCGTCGTCTGAACATCAATCCCGACCAACTTGAAGCCAAGTTTTACGAATTGAGCCGCATGTTTCATCCGGATTTCTACCAGAACAAGACCGAAACCGAGCGGGCGATCAGCCTCAACAATTCCGCGTTGTTGAACACCGCTTACCGGACGCTGAAGGATCCCATCCAGCGGGCCGAGTATCTGCTTCGCTTGGAAGCGGGATCCGCGAAAGAGATCCGCACCTCCCCGCCAGCCGAGTTGTTCGAAGAGATTCTGGCTCTTCAGGAAGACCTCGAAGAGTTCCGGTCCGCCTCCTCCGATCGGCCGCCCGACGAGCTTGAGACTCTGCGAGCCAAGCTGGAAGCGGACCGGAAGACGCTGGACCGACGCCGGGCCGAAATGGAAGCCCGGCTGTTCGAGCTGTTCACCGCGTGGGACGTGCTGCAGGATCGCGGAGAAGCCACCGACCAACTCCGCAAGGAGCGGGAAGCGATCCTCAAAGAAATGCGGGAGATTCTGTCCAACCGCACGTACGTCAGCAACATCGTCAACGACTTTGTCGCGACCATCGGATAAGACTTCGCTATGGCACGCATCGTCGGTATCGATCTCGGCACCACCAACTCGCTGGTTGCCTATATGGACGCCGGCCAGCCCAAGGTCATCCCCGGGCGGAACGGCCGCACCCTGGTTCCTTCCGTCGTCGCCATGACCGACAACGGGCTCATCGTCGGCGACCCGGCCAAGGAATACCTGCTCCGCAGTCCGGAGCGGACGATCTATTCGGTGAAGCGCTTCATGGGGAAAGGCCTCGCCGATGTCCGGGAAGAACTTGCCTACTTTCCTTACACGCTCCACGAACAGGGCGGCGTGATACGCATCCAGATCGGCGAGAAGAGTTACTCCCCGCCGCAAATCTCCGCCATGATCCTGAAAGAATTGAAGCAGCGGGCGGAAGCCTACTTAGGCGAGAGCATCACCAAGGCCGTGATCACCGTTCCGGCCTATTTCAACGACAGCCAGCGGCAGGCGACGAAGGACGCCGGCATGATCGCCGGGCTGGAAGTCCTGCGGATCATCAACGAGCCCACGGCGGCGTCGCTCGCGTACGGCCTCCAGAAGCGGACCCAGGGAATGATCGCTGTCTACGATCTGGGCGGCGGCACGTTCGACATTTCGATCCTCAAACTGAAGAACGGCATCTTTGAAGTGCTGGCGACGAACGGCGACACCCATCTCGGCGGCGACGACTTCGACCGCCGCACCGCCGATCTGATCCTGAAGCAGGTGCGGGAACAGCGCCGGCTGGACCTGGACGCCTACCCCGACGTGATGCAAGCGGTCCGGCTGGAGGCGGAACGGGCCAAGATTCGGTTGTCCGACGAGCACAAGACCACTGTGGCGATCGATCTGCCGGGGGGCAGAGGACGATTCGAGTTGGAGCTGACGCGCGACCAACTGGAATCACTGACAGCCGATCTGGTCGAGCGGACGCTCGGGCCCTGTCGGCAGGCGCTGAAGGATGCGGGGCTCACGCCGGCGGACATCGACGAAGTGGTACTGGTCGGCGGCGCGACACGCATGCCGCTGGTGCGCCAGCGGGTTCAGGCCTTGTTCGGCAAGGTGCCGCACAGTGAACTGAATCCCGACGAGGTGGTCGCGCTGGGCGCGGCCGTCCAAGCGGACATTCTAAGCGGCGGCACCCAGGACATGCTGCTACTGGATGTCACACCGCTGTCGCTGGGGATCGAGACGATGGGCGGGGTGATGAGCACGTTGATCCGCCGCAACACCACGATCCCGGCCAGCGCCAAGGAAATGTTCACCACCTATGTGGACGGCCAGACGTCCGTGGACATTCACATCCTGCAAGGAGAACGTGAACTGGCCAAAGACAACCGCAGCCTGGCCCGCTTTCAGTTGAAAGTGCCGCCGCTGCCCGCCGGCATTCCGCGCATCGAGGTCACATTCCTGATCGACGCGAACGGAATTCTCAACGTCTCCGCGCGCGACGTGCGGACCGGCGAGACCCAATCAATTCAGGTGAAACCGTCCTACGGACTCACCGACGAAGAAGTCGAACGGATGATCGGCGAATCATTCAAATTCGCGGCGGAAGATCTGAAAGCGCGCCAGGTGATCGAGGCCCGGACGGAAGCCGAGGCCATTCTCAAGGCGACCGGCAAAGCCCTCAAGCAGGGCGGACACCTCATCGGCGCTGAGGAAATCGCCGCGATCAAGGCGGCCGTGGCGACGCTGGAGTCTGCCAAGGTGACGGACGACCACAAAGCCATCCGCGCACGGATCGCGGATGTCGAGAAGGCCACACACCACCTCGCGGAGGTGCTGATGGACACGGCGCTGAAAGAAGCGCTGGAAAACAAGAAGCTGTCGGAGTTGCCGTGATGGGGCATGGGGCCAGGGGCGAGAGCCAAGGGCAAAAAGGAACGGCGCCCCGGGCCTCTCGCGCCGTGCTCCTAGCCTAGGGGTTCGTTATGGAATTGAAATGGCAGGATGCGGAAGAGATCGCGATTCGTCTGTTGGAAACCCATCCCGATACCGATCCGTTGACCGTCCGCTTCACGGACATGCACGCCTGGATCGTCGCTTTACCGGAATTCAAGGACGACCCCAAAAAGTCGAACGAGAAAATTCTGGAAGCGATCCAGATGGCCTGGCACGAGGAATACCAGAACGCCAAGTCGTAGCTGTTCCCGCAACCCGTCGGAGTTGCTCGCCCCTCAGTTCGGTGTACCAGGGTGACTGCCTTCCTCGACCGCCGGTTGTCCCTCCGGAATCTGGTCCAGCTTATAGAATTCGGTCGGATCGAGACGATGGGGCGCGACCTGCGTCGGTTCCGTTCCCTTCGCAAACAATTCGACGGTCCCCTGTTCCCCTAGGTCGGAGGTCAGCAGGCCGGTTGAAGGATCCACTTTCACGAAGACCACGTCGTCCGGAATCGTGAACGGCACGACCGGCAGTTGTTTAAGCGCTTCTCTCATGAAGTCGATCCAGATCGGCAAGGAAGCATGGGCGCCAGATTCAGTCTCGCCGAGCGGTCGCCGGTCGTCGAAGCCGACCCAGGTTCCGGCCACCAGATTCGGCGTGGCGCCGATAAACCAGGCGTCCGTATAATCATTGGTCGTGCCGGTCTTGCCCGCCACCGGCCGGCCGATGGACTTCGCAAGCTGGCCGGTCCCCCGCTGCACGACGTCTTCCATCATGTTCGTGATGAGATAGGCGGTCTCCTTAGGGATCGCCTGCCGGGGCTCAGGTATGGTTTCCTCCAGGGCGCGGCCGGTGTTGTCTTTCACGCTGGCGACGGCGTAGGGCTCGACCCGCACACCTTGGTTGACGAACACGCCATAGGCCGAGACCAGTTCCACCAGACTGACGCTGCTCGAGCCCAAGGCGAGCGACAGGTCCGGGGTCAAGGGACTGACGATGCCGACCGACCGGGCAAATTCGATCACGTTCCGCACACCGACTTTCTCCAGCAGCCGGACCGTCGCCAGGTTGCGCGAGTGAATGAGCGCCTCCCGCAAGCTGATCACGCCGAAGAAGCGCCGCTCGTAATTCTCCGGCTTCCAGATTTTCTCTTCGTCTTCCTGCTCGTAGACGACCGGCGCATCGAGCACCAACGTCGCCGGGCTCATCCCTTGGCTCAGGGCCGTCGCGTAAATGATCGGCTTGAACGCCGAACCGGGTTGACGATGGGCCATGACCGCGCGGTTGTACTCGCTCCGGCTGAAGTCGAACCCGCCGACCATCGCGCGGATAGCGCCGGTCCTTGGATCGATCGCCACGAGCCCGCCCTCGACGATCGGCGTTTGCTCCAGCCGCAGATGCACGAGGTCGCGATCGACCTTCTTGACGGCGACTTCGATCACGTCCCCCGGCTTGAGCAGTTGTTTCGGGTTTTGCACCAGCACGAAATCCTTTGTCGGATCCCGTCCCTTCAGCCGCCGTTTCGCCCACGCCATATCGTCGAACGAGAGCCGCCCGATCGCCGTGCCGATGTGGACCAGCACATGGTCTTTGCCGACCTTGGTGACCACGCCTTCTATCATGTCCCCTTCCTTCAACATCTGGGACCCTGCCGGCGGGTTCGCGGTCAACGTCGCAAGATCGACGGTCCGGAGCGGTCCGCGCCACCCTTGCCGCTTATCCAGATCGCGGAGTCCGTTGCGGACGGCGGCTTCGGCGGCCTTCTGCATCTCGACGTTCAGCGTCGTGAACACCTCCAACCCGCCCTTATACACCATTGCTTCGCCGTACTTGGCGACCAGAAGCTGCCTGACATGCTCGATGAAATAGGGCGCGATCTGCTCAGCGCCGGGCCGACGGAACGCCAGTGGCTCCGCCGCCGCTTGTTCCCGCTCTTCTGGCGTAACGAACCCCGCTTCTTCCATGCGGGCCAGCACGTGTTCCTGCCGCTTTTTCGCCCGCTCCAGCGCTTTGAAGGGCGAATAGGCACTCGGCGACTTGGGCATGCCGGCGAGAAACGCTGCTTCCGCGAGCGTCAACTTCGGCAGGTCTTTCCCGAAATAGGTCTGCGCCGCGGCCGCGACTCCATACGCGCCCTGCCCAAAATAAATCTGGTTCAGGTACATCTCCAGGATCTGTTCCTTGGTCAGCACCAACTCCATTTTGTACGCAAGGATCAATTCCTTGAGCTTGCGCTCGAACGTCCGTTCGGACGAGAGAAACAGGGATCGCGCGAGTTGCTGCGTGATGGTGCTTGCGCCTTCGACCCTGCCGCCTCGCCGGAGGTTGGTCCAGGCCGCGCGCAAGATCCCGACGACATCAAGGCCCGGATGCTCGAAAAAACGCGCGTCCTCCACGGCGATGACGGCCTGGATCAGAGGTTTGGGGATATCCTGGAGCGGCGTCAGCAGGCGACGCTCGATGAAGAATTGTCCGATGATCTGCCGGTCATCCGAATAGACGCGGGTAACCAGGCTGGGTTGGTAGTTCTGAAGCGGATCGAGCGGCGGCAGGTCTTGCGAGAAATACCACAGCACACCGGCGGCGGAACCACCCGCTAGAAACACCATTGCCGCCCCAGCCAACAGGACGATATGCCACCACGCCCATCGTCGGGGCCGCTCCCGAACCTCGATGAACCGATCGCTGTCAGGCACGCAAACGAATCTCCAGAGAGGATGGACACGGGGAGATGTGGACGACCAACCATACAATGCAGGTCCTTAAAACTCACGCCACAGGCGGTTCCCAATCCAGTTCTGAGCGATGAGTGCAGAGT
>JBBIOW010000047.1:0-18472 GCA_037443165.1 Nitrospiraceae bacterium
GAATCCGCGATCGACGCGGCCGGCGACGTCAGTGGTCGCCGCTGTTACGGTCGTGTCCGTGCCCTGAGAGTGAGTGGAATTGGTCACGTTGGACATGCGGTCTCCTTGCCGATCGGCGGATCGCATTCGCTGCACGGGGTGACGGGTGTAAGGATCAACGCTCTCTACACGCTCGACACGTTGGGGCGTCTATCGACTCGGGTTCCTTTGACGGGGCGTATCCTAGTGAGCCGACGGCCATCTGTCAATTCGCTCCGGCGAACCCGACGCCGATGGTCGTGGCTGAAAGGGCTCCGAGCACGCCGGATGGACAGAAGGGATGGCCTGAGCGCGGCAGGTCCGGCGACGAGTACAGCGAAACAGCGAAGGCTGCAACGTCTGCCGGTCGCCGAGCCGACGAAATGCTGGCTCGGCGCCGATGTCAGTGTGTTCGCACGGTGTATTGAGTGACCGCCCTCATCTCTCTGGCATAGAGAGCGGCAGCCTGCGCGCGACGCGAGACGTTGAGCTTGTCGTAGATGTTGGCGAGATAGTTCTTGACGGTTTTTTCGCTCAAGTCGAGCTCGGCCGCGACTTCCTTGTTGGTCTTACCCTCCGCAACCAGCGTCAGGACACGCTGTTCCTGCGCGGTCAAGCTCTCCGGCCCCGTCCTGGGTTTCGTGGGGAGAACAGGTCTCATCTCGAACGTCCGCCCTGCAATCGTCCTGTCGAAAACCGTCCGGCCTGCCGCAATCGCTCGCACGGCGCTTATCAGGGCCGCGCTGCTCTCGAACTTGGAAAGATAGCCGTGGGCGCCGGCCAACGCGGAGTCGAGGACAAAGTCTTCCTCAGCGAAGGCGGTGAGCATCAGTATGCGGGTTTCGCGGCAGACTCTCCGAATATCCCGGCAGGCTTCGATGCCGCTGCTCTGTTTCAAACGCACGTCCATCAGCACGAGATCAGGTCTCAGGCGAACGACTTCCTCGACCGCCTCCGTTCTGGCACCCGCTTCGCCGACGACGGCGATGTCGGGAGCGGATTCCAGGATGGTCCGCAACCCGGCCCGCACGACTTCGTGATCGTCCACGATATACACGTGAATGGATTTGCCGCTGTGCCTGTCCATGGGTTCCTCCGACTAGGGGTAAAAACCGGGCAGTTTCTTCCCTCCAGCATGCCAAAGAAAACCGGCCGGCACACCTGGCGACTCCGCCAGGTGACAAAAAGTCGGATTTCGACCATGAGGGGTTCCCTGACAGCGCATTCTTGCGCACAAGAAGGGAGGCGGCCATGCAGCGTTGGAGGAAGATCGCGTTCTATGAGGGGCGGTTTTTGGTCAAAACGCTTACGGAGCAACAAGATCTTGTGGAGGCCTATCGGTTGCGCCACAAAGTCTTTGCCGATTGGCTGCAATGGGTGCCGGCCTCGCCCATTGAATTGGAGATAGATCCGTACGATGCTTGGGCGACGTCGGTCGGATTGTTCATGGACAATGGGACCCTGGCGGGCTTGTTTCGTATCCTGGCGCCGCCTGGGCCGTTTATGTTGGAGTCGGAGTTCCGACCCTGTTTGCTTCCCGGATATCGTCTTCGGAAGGAGCCGGATACGGTGGAAATCACGCGGCTGACCGTGGATCCGGGCATTCACGATAAAGGACTCTCGTCCCGTATGATGCTGGCATTATTCAAAGGCGTGTATCAGTGGTCGATCTTCAACGATGTCCGGTACCTCTATATGGTTGTCGAGAAGCGATTCCTCCGTGTGCTCCGCGCGATTGGCTTTCCCTGCGAGCCGATCAGCCCGGCGGTGACGCTACCGCCGGCCGGTGCGGTTTCCGTGTCGGCGATGTTGGACTGGGATCAGTTCCGAGAGGAGAGTGCGCGGAAGCACCAGGAGTTCTTGCGGTGGATTACGGCGCTGGACAATACGGAGGTTCGTACCGAGGCAGCCGCGCTACAGACAGTCGAGATCGAGGCTGAACATACGATCCCGATCAGCGGAGAATTAGTAAAGGCCTGAGACAGGCATCGAATTGCAGAACAAAGGAACGGCGGTCAAGTGGCCGTCAATACGCCGCTTTCGACGGCCATCGCGACCGCCTGAGTTCTTGAAGTCACGTCAAGCTTGATGAAAATGCTCTCGATATGGAAGCGGACGGTGCGTTCGGTGACACCCAGGATGCGGGCGATCTCCCAGTTGGTCTTTCCGTCCTTCATCCAGTTGAGCACAGCAAGTTCGCGGGAGGAGAGGCCGTTCACGCGGTTGTAGGCAGGGTTCGGCGCGTTCTTGACCAAGGCGTGGTGCAGGTGGTGGATGATGTATTCCAGAACGCCCGCGTAGTGCTGGTTATCGCCGGATTCGCCGCCGGCGAAGGAGAAAAAGCTCGCCAAACCGCGCCGGGCCTCCAGCGAGCCGGTCGTGACGCCGTTGACCAACCCGAACGATTTCGCATCTTCGATGAACTCTTTTTGTTTGATGGAGGTCACGTTCTGATATGTATGCTCCCACACCTGGGTTTCCAGGCTGGTCATGAGAGAATTCAGAACGGGATCGACCTGTGCATATCCATTTTGGGCGTATCGGTGGAGCCAATCGTTGGGGTAACTGATGTTGAGCACGTTCGCGAATTCTTTAACCCGCCCGGTCTGGTCTACACGCACCAGTCCGCCGATGATGTGAGGGCAGGGCACAATTTTTTGAAGAAGGCGCAGCACACCGACTACGTCTTCGTTGGTTTCAGCCTCAACGGAATAGTGGAAGATTTCGAGAAAGTCCTGTAGTTCGCGCTTGGAGAAGTCGGTGAAGAGTCTGGCGGGGAAAGGCGTTCTAAACTGCCCCATCGGTCACCCTCCCGTAAACCGGATACCCGAGCCGGGGTGGTTGTTCACCGTCACGCCGGGAAGCGGAGATTTTCGTCAGGCTCTTCCGGAGACAGCTGGATTATAGTAGCCCGCCGTCCTCGGCGCAAGAGTTGCCTCAATTGAGGCGGAAGCGTCCCGTCCGAGGGGTTGATCTACGTAGGTTGCTGGCTTACAACAATGATTAGGTTTTACACAGTGCCTTCCGAATCTCGGCCGCCGTCTTGCTGTCGACGCCTGCCTGTTTCAATTCCTCGTCCGTCGCCTGAGCGATCTTTTCCAGGCTGCCGAAGGTTCTGAGGAGAGTGTTCCGCCGGATTTCGCCGATCCCGATGATCTGGTCGAGCCGTGACGCGACGAGGGTCTTTCCTCGGAGCTTGCGATGGTAGGTGATCGCGAACCGGTGCGCTTCGTCGCGGATACGTTGGAGCAGGTGCGTGGCGGGCGAGGACGGATTCAGCATGAGGGGGTTTTTGCGGCCGGGAAGAAAGACGCGCTCTTCTTTCTCGCCGCGGGCCTTGGCCAGCCCGATGATCGGCAACTCTCCACGCCCGACTTGCTTCAAGCCCTCCATCGCGGCGCCAAGTTGGCCGAGCCCGCCGTCGATCAGGATGAGGTCCGGCAGCGACAGATCATCGGCCTCGCCGTACCGCCGCATCACCGCTTCCTTCATGCTGGCGAAGTCGTTCGCTCCCGCGACGGTCCGGATGCGGAACTTCCGATAGTCCGATTTCTTGGCCCGGCCGTCCTCCCACACGACGAGCGAAGCGACCGACTGGTCGCCCATCGTGTTCGAGATGTCGAATCCTTCGATGCGGCGCGGGGCTTTGTCGAGGCGGAGCAGGCGTTTCAGTTCCTCCGTTGCCAGGCGATCGGTCTCCTCGTCGCGGAGATGGTCGGCGAGCGCCGCGGCTGCGTTTTCCTCCGCGAGTTGGACTAACTGCTGTTTCTTCCCCCGCTCCGGCGCGACCACCCGCACCGTCTCGCCTTTCTTCTCGGACAGCCACCGCTCGATCAGCGCCGCGTCCTCCAACGCGGTCGGGACCAGCAACTCCTTCGGCGGGAGCCCGTCCTTGTTGTAAAACTGCTGGATGGCCGACCGGACGAGCTCCTCGTCGCTCGCCTCCGCCGACTCGGTCCAGAAAAAATCCTTGCGCCCGATCAGCAGGCCGCCGCGCACGAACAGCATCTGGAGATCGACCGCCGTTCCCTGCCGCGCCAGCCCGATGACGTCCTGGTCCGTCGAAGCGGTCTGCGTGATCCGCTGTTTCTCCAATGTCCGCTCGATCTTGAAGATCCGGTCGCGCAGCCGGGCCGCCTCTTCGAAGTCTTCCCGCTCAGCCGCCGTGTGCATGTGAGCGCGCAGGTCTTTCAGCAGTTCGGTGTCGCGCCCTTCCAGAAATTGCCGAACCTGCTTGACGATCTGGTGATACTCGTCGCGAGTCTGGTTGCCGATGCAGGGCGCCATGCAGCGCTTGATCTCGAACTCGATGCAGGCGCGCTCGGCTTTTCCGTCGATGTCGATCTCGCAAGTGGCGAGGGGGAACACCTTACGTATGACCTTCAGGGTTTCGCGCAGGGCGCCGGCCGGGGTGTAAGGACCGTAATAGAGCGCACCGTCTTTCTGCACGCGGCGGACGATCGACAGACGCGGGAAATCTTCTTTGATCGGCAGGCGGAGGTAGGGATACTGCTTGTCGTCACGGAGGACGACGTTGAATCGGGGGCGGTGGCGTTTGATGAGGTTGCTTTCCAGGATGAGGGCTTCGAGCTCCGATCGGGTGACGATCGTTTCAATGTCATCGACCTGACCGACCAGCACGGTGGTTTTCGGTGTGTGATCGCTCCCGCGCTGGAAGTGCGACCGCACCCGGTCGGCCAGCACGCTGGCCTTGCCGATGTACAGGATCTCTCCCCTGGCGCTCTTGAGCAGGTACACGCCCGGCTGGGTCGGAAGGTGGTCCAGCTTTGATTGAAGGTCCTGGGACATCAAGCGGTCAGGCTTCAGCTATCGGCGGTCAGCCGAGGATACATTCGGAACCGGTCCTATTGGATCACATCATTGTACGGCGAAGAAGGAGGGGCGGCAACCTGGGCCTTGAGCTGTCACGCTGACCACTGACGACCGGAAGCTTGAAGCTTATTTACCGCAATCCCCGCACAAAGGCCGGGCTCAGGGCCCCCCGCGCCACTTCCGCGACGGGCCCCTTCATGGTGAGGGTGAAGTCGTTGTCCACGTCGATGTGCAAGGCGCCGCCCGGCATCCTGACGGTGACCGGGCTCCGCACCAGGCCCAACCGCACGGCCGCGCTGGCGGCGGCGCATGAAGAGGACCCGGAGGCTTGGGTCTCTCCCGCGCCTCGTTCCCAGATGAGAATGAAGATTTCTCGCGGCCCGGTCGGCACGGCGAGCTGGACGTTGGTTCGTTTGGGAAAGAGCGGATGATTTTCAAGTTCCGGACCGAGGAGGAGCAGTTCGTCTCGTGTCCACTCCGCTCCTTTCGGCTTGAAGATGACGCAATGGGGATTGCCGACGCTGACGCCGGTAAAGCGAAGTTCTTGTCCGGCGACCGTGATCGGCTGGTTAAGCAGCTCGTCCCCGGACAGTTTGCATGGGAGCGCGTCGGGCT
The DNA here is from genome assembly GCA_037443165.1 of Nitrospiraceae bacterium. Classification (GTDB taxonomy): domain Bacteria; phylum Nitrospirota; class Nitrospiria; order Nitrospirales; family Nitrospiraceae; genus DATLZU01. Next base: position 5,467 of record JBBIOW010000047.1, read on the forward strand.
CGAAGGAGGCCCGCCCCATCTCGACCGTCACGGCGCTGGCCTCTCCGTACCGATCCAGATGCAGCTCGACCGCAACCCGTCCGCCCTTCGTGTCCACGCTGAACGTTTTCCGGCGGACGCGGCCAGTTGCATGCAGATAGCGGGCGAAGATGCGCAGGCCGTTGCCGGATTTTTCCGCTTCGCTGCCGTCGGGGTTGAAGATGCGCAGGCCGAAGTCGGCGTTCTTGGAGGGGACGGGCGCAAGGATGCCGTCGCTGCCCAGGCCCCAATGGCGGTCACAGATCGCCCGGATGTTGGCGGGCGTGAGTTTGAACGACAACTCCTTCGGGTCCATCACGAGATAATCGTTGCCGAGGCCGTGGCCGCGGAAAAAGGCGTTCTTCATGCTGTTCTCTCCCTAGAGAGCGAGTAGCGAATAGCCAGTAGCTAACAGCGCGCAGGGGCGAATGGCCGACCGCCGATGGCAAAGAGCTTTGCCGAGAGACTCACCGGCAGATCCGCGACTCACCGTTCGATGCTCGCGATCATCTCTTAGCTGCTCGCTATGAGCTGTCAGCTACTCGCTGATTTTACACAATCGCCGTGCCCGGTGGCCGTTCGATCAGTTCGACCTCGTAGCCGTCGGGAGCGTCGATAAAGATAAAGCGGCTGCCGGAAGAGGTCCTGGTCGGACCGTCGGTGATCGTGATCTGCTTGGCTTCAAGAGCCCGGATCGTTTCATCCAGGTTGTCGACTTCGAACGCCAGGTGGACCAAGTCCTCCTGGACCTTGACCGGTCCGCTCGGCGGAAAGCTGCACAGCTCGATGAGCTCTTCGCTGTTGGGAGCCTTGAGAAAAGCCAGATGTGAGCCGCGCGGCGACGTCTTCCGCTCCAGAACTTCAAGGCCCAGCACATCTGTGTAGAACTTGATCGTCTCATCCATGTCGCTGACGCGCATGCGGGTGTGAAGCAGTTTCTTGACCTTCATCGTTCCCTCGTTATTCGTCGTTCGGGAGGCTGGTCGTCATTCGTCACTCGTCAAGCGTCAATCGCAAGAAGGCAGACGAACTTCGCCGCCCACTCCTCACGTTTGGCGCATGACGATCGACGCATTACGTGGCCGTTCTCGCCGGCCCCGTGGTCTTTCTCAGCAGAATCTCCGCCGAACCGGGAATCAGGAAATTCGGCATGGGCCCGATCTCCCGGTACCCGTGCTTCCGATAAAACCGCCGCGCGCCCTCATTGAAGTCGGATACGCAGACAAAGACGTTTTTCGTGCGGGCGAAGACGATTCGTTCCAGGTGAGCCAGGAGCGCGGCTCCCAAGCCCCGACCTTGCGCCCACGGGGCGACGGCGAGCAACTCCAGATAGTCCCCCATGAGAAATTTCTGGCGGACCAACGCCACCCCCGCGACGGCTCCGTCCAGTTCGATGACATACCCGTCACGGCCCTGCGGCAGCGGCGTGAAAATGCGGTTCCAATCGGCCGCGGTGTAGTTCAGCCGCTTCCAGGGGTCGGAATCGCTGAGGAATCGAACGACCGGCTCCCGGTCCTCGGATTGAAACGCCCGGATCACCGGTCCGGCCGCGGAGCACGGTTCACGCATGAGAGAAGCTCCGAGACGGTGGCCGGGGTCAGCCCGCGTTCCGGCAACAGGACCTGCACCAGGTCTTCGATCACGGCGCGTGTGTGCTTCCCCTTGCCGTTGGCATGGAAGACGATCACGCTGCCGTGTTTCACCTTGGCCTTGAGGCGCGCCAGGATCTGTTCACGAGTCAGTTGCGGGTCTGGATCGCCGGACTCGACGTTCCAAAGAATAAACCGAAGCCCCAGGGACCTCGCGACTTCCACCGTGTGGTCGTTGAACTCTCCGTAAGGCGGCCTGAATAAAGATGTCTCGCGGCCGTATTGGGTCTTGAGCCGCGCGATCGGCCCGAGCATTTCCCGCCGCTGCTCCTCTTCCGTGAGCATCGGTAAGTGCGCGTGAACGTCCCCGTGTGTCCCGATTTCGAAGAATGGCACATTCAACAGCGTGTGCACTTCCGTGTCGTGCTTGGCCATCCACTTACCGGACAGAAAGAAGGTGGCGGGGATCCGGTGAGCGACCAAGTAGTCGATCAAGTCCCCATCGTAGCCGGGCCCGCTTCGCACCGGACAGAGGTCGAAGGTCAAGGCGACGGCGTTGCAGGTTGGAGGTCCGGACTTGATGACCTGCGCCTGTCCAGGAGCGGCCATCCAGACGAGTGCCAGCAGCGCCATCAGGCCGGCCGCGGCGCAGTCCACAGGCTGTCCTCTGTTACCCCGCATGGGGGTGAGTATACCTGAAGGAAGGACGCGGGGTAAGGCCGCCGCGAGATCTTCGTTGGAGTATGCGGTCGCCGGCATGGCCGCATCATCCATGACGAGAGGGGCCGGCGTTTCGCAAGGAGCATGGAGCAGCTCCCGTTGACGGCTGATCCAGCCGGCTGTTAGCCTGCGTGAGAAAGGAGTTCACTGAGATGCACGGGCCGGATTGGCAGATCGGCCGGATACTCGGCATCCCCATTAAAGTCCACGCGTCCTGGTTTCTCGTCTTTCTGTTCGTGACCTGGATGCTGGCAACCGGCTATCTGCCGGCGGCCCTGCCCGGGCACTCCGCCACGCGTTATTGGGCGATGGGCGGGGTGTCCGCCGTGCTGCTTTTCGCTTCAGTCCTGCTCCACGAACTCGGTCATTCCTATGTGGCCTTGCGCTATCGCATTCCCATCGGGCAGATCACGCTGTTCATCTTCGGCGGGGTTGCCCAGATGCGTCGGGAACCGCCTGGACCGCGGGCCGAGTTTCTCATCGCGATCGCCGGACCGCTCGTGAGTTTCATACTGGGCGGGCTGTGCTTCGGACTGGTGTCCGTGGCCGAAGCGGCGCCCGGCGCCGGTCGATTTCAGGGGCTTCTGGTTCTCGCCGTGATGGTGGGACAGACCAACATCATGTTAGGGGTGTTCAACTTGATCCCCGGATTTCCTCTGGATGGGGGGCGGGTGTTACGGGCCGGCCTGTGGGCGTGGACCAAGGACTTCTATCGGGCCACGAGCCAGGCTTCGCTGGCAGGGCTGTGGTTCGGGGGGGTGTTGTCGCTGCTCGGCGGCCTGGTGGTCTTTGCCGCCTTGGCCGGCGCGCTACCGGGCGCGCTCGTGACGAACGGCGGGTGGATCGTCCTGATCGGCGCCTTTCTGTTCGCGGCCGCGCGCGGCAGTCGCCGTCAAGCGGCGCTGAAGGCTGCGCTCTCGTCCGTTGCCGTGCGGGATCTCATGGTCCGCACCGTGGCGACGATCAGTCCGGACCTGACGGTCGAAGATGCCGTCAACCGCTGGTTCTTGCACTATGGCTACGGCGGGTTTCCGGTGGTGCAGAACGGGCAGCTCGTCGGCATGGTCACGGTCCGAGAGATCCGCGCTGTCCCGACATCGCTGTGGGCATGGCGGCGGGTGCATGACGTGATGCGTCCCTGGACGCCGGAGATGGCGGTGACCTCGGACTGCTCCGCGATTCAGGCGCTGGAACGGATGGCCCAGGAGGGCAATGATCGATTGGTGGTGGTCGACGACGGGCGACTGGTCGGTCTGGTCACACGCTCCGCGATCGGGCGGTATCTGCAATTACGGGGATTCGGGAATTAGCCGAGAGGCGAGAACACTCCTGTCCATAGCCTCGTGCCACGAGCCCCCTGCACGTTTTCAGTCGTCCGCCCGCGCGACCGAGAGGTTTTGCGCGATCGCCACGCGTACGAGATGGACAGCGAGCATGAAGCCGTAGACGACGCAGAAGAAATTGAAGGCGACCCGGTAGAAATCCACCAGCAGGACGGGAAGGAACAGCGCGAACAACAGGCTGGCGATCAGCGTCGCGAAGGTCAGACGCCGGCAGAATTCGTACGACGGTTCGCGGTCGATCGGTTTCAACGCCTTGGCATACCGCTGAGCGCGCTGCAGTCGCGCTTCACGCAGGCCCAATTCCCCCGGTCCCCAGTAGCGCAAAGCCACATAGCCTCCGATGATCATCACCCAGGGTGAGAACCAGAGCGGCCAAAACTGGCGTCCGCCGTACGGCTCGGACGTGAGCAGCACGGCGAAAGACGGCGCGTACAGCAATCCGAGAACGAGCGGAAGGACCCGCTCATCCCCCGGCCTCCCGCCGTTCGGCCCGCCGTGAATCAATTCCCGCTCGAAGAGCGGATAGCCGTACTTCAGGACGACCAGGGCGATCGCCGCGCTCATGGTCTTGTCGGGGATATAGCGGATACAGGTCTGCAGCCAATTGACCACCGTCCAGCCCAGACTTTGCCCGTAGCCCAACCCGAACCACACGTCCAAATGCGCCTCGATCGCCTGCTGCCATTCCACCACGATCCGGCTGAGCGTCTCCGCCACCCGGGGATTGAGGGCGAAGACCGCGTTCTCTCCCAGCGCGGCCTGCACCAACGAGCCGGGCACGCTCATGGCGACGGCGCCGAGCGCGCCGAAGGTGAGCAGAAACCAGACGTGGGAGAACGCCGAGCTGCGGCCGGTGCGCAGATACGTGCTGAAGCTGGCTCGCCGGGCCATGAAGCCCCAGAAAAAACCGCCCGCCATGTTCACCAGCGACCAGGGGAAGATGATGACGTCGGCTCCGGCCTCCGGAAACAGCAACCAGTTCACCACCGAATTCGACAGCAGCGCGACGATCGCCCCCCACCAGGGACCCAGGAGAAACGCGGCCAGCGCAGTGCCGGTCATGTCGAGGAAGAGAATGCTGTGCAGGTGCCGGCTGAGGGTGAGGCCGAGATAGTTCAGCAGGATCCCGGCGGCCACGATCACGCTGGTCTCGTAGAGGAAGAGATAGGGCGCCTTTCCCAGGATCTTTGAGCTGACCGTTTCCGTGCGGGAGACCGGCTCCCCCTGGGCGCGGCCTTCTACGGGCGTCTGTTTGTTCGCTTTGGTCGCGCGCAGCCGATCCTGGATCGTCAGCAACTTGTCCATGAACGACAGGACGGCCGCGACGAATCCAATGATCGCGCCGGCGAAGAGCAGGAACTCCCGATTCACGATCTCCAGCATATGACCCTCAAGAACGACGCCAATTTTATCCAGGAAGCCGATTTCCTGCCAGAAAAAGGCCAGAAGGCGACGGGCCGGGAAAACCCATAGAAAGCCGGGCGGGAGAACCCGACCTGTCGGCGGGCACGATCAGGGAGAGGAGGGCGGAGCTGTGTGAATCTGGAGTTGGCGGACGATGACTGCGCCGAACAGCAACAGGCTCGCGGAATAGTACACCCAGAGCAGGAGAATGATGACGTCCAGCAGTGAGCCGTACAAGCGGCCGTAAATCGTGGCGTGTTCGCCGTAGGCGATAAACAGCAGTTTCGCCAGGACCCAGAGCAGGCTGAACAGCAGCCCGCCGGCCGCCGCGTCGCGCAGGCGTGGGCGTTGTTGCGGCAAGTAGCGGTAGAGACAGGTCACCGCGGCCAAGCTGAGGATGAACGGCAGGGTGTAGGTGAGGACGAAATCATGGGCCGCGATCGCGACCAAGTCGATACTCCACGATCGGGGTGCGTGGGCGACGAGGACGTCGATGGTCTGGGTCGCGGCATAGGTCACGATCAGGAGCAGCTCGATGACGCCGAACAGGGCGACGGCGACGGCGGTGGCAACGAGCGGGTGGCGGTGCCGAGACGATCCGAAGACGACGTTGATCGTGTAGTCGATCTCAACGAACACCAGGGTGCCGAACCAGGCGAAGGCCAGCAAGACGATCCAACGGACGGGCTCCAGCTCGGCGACCCGACGGATTTCGTTTGCCAAGCCCGCGCCGAGACTGGGAAGAAAGCCTTTCAAAAAGCTCAACAGAAACTGGTGGCCGATGACATCCTGGCCAACAAGCAACCCCACGGCGTAGAGCAGGAGGAAGGCCATCGGAAAGAAAGACAACAAGGAGAAGAAGGCCAGGGAAGCGGCCAGACTGGTGCAGCCGAGCCGGCGAAACTCCGTTATGACGACGGACATGAAGCGCAGCGGGTTCGTCATGCCGTGGCCAACACCTCCCGATCCGCTGTCCGAGCGTACCACGACCAGGTCGCGGCCGCACGAGTTCGTGGAAAACGCCGATGGCGCGGTTACTTCAGCACGAGCACGGCTTGGGCAGTCAGCGAGACGAGAGGGTTCGGGAACAAGCCCAGGAGCACGACGCCGGCGATCGCGCAGGCCAGGACGATGGACAGCGCCGGCGAGGCAGCCAGGCGGGGCACCGGAGCGGAGCCGGGCTCGGGCTCCCGCATGTACATGACCATGACCACGCGCAGATAATAATAGGCCGACACGGCGGCGAAGAGCAACGCGATGACGGCTAGCCAAGCCAGCCCGCCGTTGACGGCCGCCATGAACAGATAAAATTTTCCGATAAAGCCGGCCGTCGGGGGGATGCCGGCGAGCGAGACCATGAAGACCAGCATGAGGAGCGCCGCCACCGGTTGCCGCTTGGCCAAGCCCGTGAAATCCTCGATCTCCTCGCCTTCGAGCCCGCCCTTGCGCAGCATCGCGACGACGGCGAAGGCGCCCAGGGTCATGAAGGCGTACACGGCAAGATACAGCATGACGCTGGCCAGGCCTGTCGCGCCGGTGCCGTCGGCTGCCCGCCCTGCCGCGACCAGGCCGATCAAGGCATAGCCGGCGTGCGCGATGCTCGAGTAAGCCAGCATGCGCTTGATGTTGGTCTGAACGATCGCCACCACGTTGCCGAGCACCAACGTGGCGAGGCAAACGGTCAGGAACAGGGGCTGCCAGTTCGCTTTGAGCCCGCCCAGCCCTTCTATGAACACCCGGAGAAAGGCGCCGAAACTGGCCGCCTTGGAGGCCACGGCCATGAAGGCGGTGACCGAGGTCGGCGCGCCTTCGTAGACGTCGGGCGTCCACATGTGGAACGGCACCACGGCGAGCTTGAAGCCGAAGCCGACCGCCAACAGAACCATCGCCAACAAGAGGACAGGGTCGTCGAGTCCCCGTGCCGCCACGCCGAGGGCGATGGCGGAGAGCCTGGTGCTGCCCGCCGCGCCGAAGAGCAACGAGATGCCGTACAGCAGCAGGCCGGAGGAAAAGGCGCCCAGCACGAAATATTTGGCCGAGGCCTCGAGCGAGCGAGGCTCGGATCGCTTGAGTCCGGCCAGGACATACAGCGACAGCGACATGAGTTCGGTGCCGAGATAAATGGTCAGCAGATCGGCGGCCGACACCATGACCATCATGCCGGACAGCGCCAATAGGATGAATCCGTAATATTCGCCGAGGTGCAGATGCTCCTCTTTGAGGTAGGCGAACGACAGCAGAATGGTCAGCCCCGTCACCAGGTACAGCAGCAGCTTCCAGAAGCAAGCGTAGGGATCGATGATCACCAAGTCGCTGAACGCGGAAGTCCGGCCGCCCATTTGAGAGGCCGTGAATCCCAAACACATCGCCAGGGAGCCGAGGCTCAACCACGCCAGCGCGTCTTTCTTCGACGCAGGCGTGATCGGGTCGAGCCCGAGCACGAGACAGGCCGCCGTGACGACGATCAACTCGGGGAGGATCGCGACGAGGTCGGACAGCGGCAGCGTCATGGGCGATCCTCCCGGGCACGAGGGTCGAGGCGAGAGGTGAGAGGGGAAAAGGCATCACGCTGTTTCGAGCCGTTGTTTTGGCCGCCGTTCCGATTGCCTCTCGCCTCCGGCCCCTGGCCCCTCGCCTCGGCTTGTTCCACCAGCTCGTTGACACTGGCGTGCATGCGCGTGAGCACGGGATTCGGAAAGAAGCCGATCCAAAACACCAGCGCGACCAGCGGCGCGAAGGTGGCCATCTCGCGCAGGTTCAGATCGACCAGGTGGCGGACGTGGCGCTCAGCCGGCACGCCGAACGCCACGCGCTGAACCATCCACAACAAATAGACTGCGGCCAGGATCACGCCGAGCGCAGACAGACTTGCCGCGATCTTGTTCCAGAGGAAGGCTCCGACGAGCACGAGAAACTCGCCGACAAAGCTGTTCGTGCCGGGCAGCCCCAGCGACGAGAGCGTGAAGATCACCAACAGGGTGGCGTACCGCGGCATGGGACCGGCCAATCCCACGTTGTCTGCGATCATCCGGCTGTGCGTCCGCTCGTAGACGGCGCCGACGCACAGAAACAATGCGCCGGTCGTGATGCCGTGGTTGACCATCTGCAGCACCGCACCCTCGATACCCTGGTGGTTCAGGACGAAGATGCCGAGCGTGACAAAACCCATGTGGCTGACGCTGGAATAGGCGATGAGCTTTTTGAGGTCGGCCTGGGCCAGCGCCATATAGGCGCCGTAAATGATTGCCACGATCGAGAGCGCGATCATGAGCGGCGTAAACGTCACCGTTGCGTCCGGCAGCATGGGGAGTGTGAAGCGCAGGAAGCCGTACGCACCCATCTTCAGCAGGATGCTGGCGAGAATCACGCTGCCGGCTGTGGGCGCCTCGACATGGGCGTCGGGCAGCCAGGTATGGAAAGGGAACATCGGCACCTTGACTGCGAAGGCGGCGAAGAAGGCGAGGAACAGCCAGGTCTGGAGCGAAGCGTCGTAGGTTTGCCGGCCGAGCGCGAGGATGTCGAACGTGTGGCCGCCCTGGAAGTACAGGACGATGATCGCGACCAGCAACAGGACACTGCCGGCCAAGGTGTAGAGGAAAAACTTGATGGCTGCGTACAGCCGGTTCGGGCCGCCCCAAACGCCGATCAGGAGATACATCGGGATCAGCATCGCTTCCCAAAAGACATAGAACAAGACGAAGTCGAGCGCGACGAACACGCCGAGCATCGCCGCTTCCATGATCAACGTGACGGCCATGAAACTGCGGATGCGGGTCTCGATCGCCCGCCAGGAGGCGAGCACGCAGAGCGGCATCAAGAGGGAGGTCATGAGCACCAGCGGCAGGCTGACGCCGTCCACGCCCAGCCGATAGCTGATCGGCGGAGACGCGATCCAGGGCACGTGCTCGGTGAACTGCATTCCCGAAACGGCGGGATCAAACTGGAACCAGACGGGCAGCGCCACCAGAAAGTCGGCGACCGTCACTGCCAACGCCGTCCAACGGACCATGGTCTCCCGGACAAGGCAGACGAGTGCCGCGCCGACGAGTGGCAAAAACACCACGGTGGTCAGCCAGGGGAACGCGCTCTGAAGGCTCGCTTCGCTCATCTCGCTTCGCTCACGGCGTGGGGCGATAGGCGATAGGAACCACAGCCGAGGTTATGGGCAATGGGGCAAAGGCCATAGGATGAAAAGGCAAAAGGCTCATGCCACTAACCCCTCGCCTATAGCCAATAGCCCAATTCCCATCGCCTATTGCCTTCCGTTTCGCGCCTAGAAAAGTAGATACACCGTCAACAGCGCCACCGCGCCGGCCGCCATGCCCAGTGCGTAGTGTTGGGTCTGCCCACTCTGGATCAGACGCAGAAACCATCCGCCCAGTGCGATCGCGCGCGCGACCCCGTTCACCGCGCCGTCGATGATCGCGACGTCCACCCGTTTCCACAGACTGTCGGCGAGCAAGAATGTGGGCCGCACGACGCTCGCGTCGTAGAGTTCGTCTACGTACCATTTGTTGGCCGAGAGTCGATACGCCTGCCACCAGCGCGCGGCCAGGCGGTCCGGTAACCCGGGCTCTTTCACATAGATGTAATACGCCGCTGCGATGCCGGCCAGACCCATCAGCGTCGCCGCGGCCATGATGCCGATCGGGGCGGCTCCGCCGTGATGGCCGGCCTCTGCACCGCCGGGAAAGACCGGCGCTAAAAATTCAGGGATGCCCATGTAGCCGGTGACCACGCTGAGCACGGCCAGAATGAGCAAGGGAACCGTCATCGTTCTGGACGGTTCCTGGATATGGCCGGCCAGGTGGGGATCGACACGGGATGATCCCCAGAAAGTGACAAAGACGAGGCGGAAACTATAGAAGGCGGTCAGGAGTGCCGTGAGCAGCCCGAAGACCGAGAGTGTTTGTCCCAACGCCCCCGACGACCACGACGCCACTAATAAAGCGTCCTTACTGAAGAAGCCGGCGGTCAGCGGAAAGCCGGCCAAGGCCAGCGAGCCGACGACAAAGGTCCAGTACGTGATCGGCAGCTTGTCTTTGAGCGCGCCCATGCGCCGCATGTCCTGTTCATGATGCAGCGCGATGATCACCGAGCCGCAACCCAAGAACAGGAGCGCCTTGAACGCGCCGTGCGTGAGCAGGTGATAAATGCCAGCCGCATAGGCGCCCAGGCCGCAGGCCATCATCATGTAGCCGAGCTGGCTCACGGTCGAATAGGCGACGACCCGCTTGATGTCGGTCTGCGTCAGCGCGATGGTCGCGCCGAGGACCATCGTCAGGGCCCCGACCACCGCCACCACGTCCATCGCGACCGGCGAGAGGTGATACAGCGGCGCAAGCCTGGCGACCATGAACACGCCGGCGGTCACCATCGTAGCCGCGTGGATCAGCGCAGAGATCGGCGTCGGACCTTCCATCGCGTCGGGGAGCCAGACGTGCAGCGGGACCTGCGCCGATTTCCCGACGGCGCCGGCGAAAAGCAGGAGGCAGATCACGGTGAGCGTGGAGACTTCCCAGGTCCCTCCGAACGGCCGGAGCAGATTCATCATGTCGTCGGCGAAGCCCGGAGCCTGAGCGAACACCTGCCGATAATCCAACGACCCGAAGTTGTACACGATCGTCAGTAGCCCCAGCAGGAGCCCGAAGTCGCCGACACGGTTCACGATGAAGGCCTTGGTCGCCGCGGCGCACGCGACCGGCCGCTCGTACCAGTGGCCGATGAGCAGGTAGGAACACAGACCGACCGCCTCCCAGAAGATGAACAACTGGAGGAGGTTGTCGGACATGACCAGCATCAGCATAGAAAAGGTGAAGAGGGCGATATAGGCGAAGAAGCGCGCGTACCCCTTCTCGCCGTGCATGTAGCCGATGGTGTACACGTGCACAAGCGAGCTGACGATCGTTACGAGCAACAGCATGGCGGCGGTCAGCCGGTCGATGAACAAGCCCAGGCGGACTTCCAGCTCGCCTGAGGCGATCCACGTGTACAGCGGAACCGAGATCCGGTCGCCTTCGGCCGCGGCAAAGAAGGCAATGACGGAGAGCGCGAGTGAGCCGAGGACGGCCGGCACGGCCACAAGGTGCGCCCGTTCCCTGATCCAGTGGCCGGCGAGGCCGAGCATCAGGAACGCGGCGAAGGGAAGGAGGGGGATCAGGGCGTAGAACATACAATCACCGCCGTTCGTCAACCGTCAAGCAGCGTTCGTGAAGGGTCTTTAGCGACCTCATTTTCTTCATGCCTGTCCGTTTGCCAATGACGAATCACAATTGACGCTTCACCATTTTAGAAGCCGGAACTCGTCCACGTTGATGCTCGATTTGGATCGGTAGAGAGCGATGATGATCGCGAGACCGACGGCGACCTCGGCCGCCGCGACCGTCAGCGCGAAAAAGACGAACACCTGGCCGGTCACGTTCTGGAAATAGCGCGAGAAGGCCACGAAGTTGATGTTCGTGGCGTTCAGCATCAGCTCCACCGACAGCAGAATGATGATGATGTTCCGCCGGATCAGCACGCCCACCACGCCGGTGATGAACACGAAGGCGCTGAGAATCACATAATAGGAGAGGGGAACGGTCATACAGCCCTCGTGATGCGTGGTGGGTGATGGGTGATGAGCAAGGTCCTCGGTGATCTCGGTTCGACACCCATCACTGGTCACCCATCACCCTTCACCCGCATGATGTCTTTTTTCGCGAGGACGATCGCGCCGATCATGGCGATCAGCAGGATGAGCGAGGCGACCTCGAACGGAAACAGGTACGTCGAATACAGCAATTGGCCGATCGTTTCCGTGTTCCCCGGCGCCCCGGCGGCACCGGGGGCCATCTCCACGGGAGCGCCGGAGTCCCGGACGCGGACCGCCGCGAGCAGCACCGTCGTCAGAAACGTCAACCCCAGCAACGCCGCGACCGGCAATTGCGCGTGGTAACGGTCTTCGCGCTTGACGTTCAGCAGCATGACCACGAACAGGTAGAGCACCAAGATCGCGCCCGCGTATACGATGACTTGCACGGCGGCGAGAAACTCCGCGTGCAAGGTCACATACAAGCCCGCGACGTGGAAAAACATGATCAACAGAGCGAGGGCGCTGTAGACGGGATTGCGCAGCGCGACGACGAGGACGGAGGTCAGCGCGATGACGCCGGCGAAGTAAAAAAAGAAGAACTGATTCAACGGACGCAGCCTCCAGTCGTTCAGAGTCCGGAAGTCAAAGCGCCAGACCGCCGGTCGTGTTCAGGTTCCAGACCCACAGCCGGTTCAGCCCCATTCGCCTCTGTGTGGTGAACCGCAGCGAGGGCGAGGAGATTGGCTCACGTTGGTTTCTGTGGCACGTGCTTGAACGCGACGTTGAAGAACGCCACATTCGGATGCTGCAGCTCCAGCCGTTTCTCTCGCACGGGGAATGACCGGTCGCCGATGGCGAGGAGTTGTTCCTTATTCAGGAGGAGCTGGCGTTTGTCATAGACCGCCCACTCGAATTCGCGGGTCATGCCCAGGGCGTCCACCGGGCAGGCATCGACGCACAGGCCGCAAAAGAGACAGCGCGTCATGTCCATGTAATATTCTTTCGCGTACCGCTTGGTGGGTTCGCCCGGCACTTCCGCACTGACCACCCGGATCACCCGGGAGGGACAGGCCGCTTCGCAGAGATCGCATCCAACGCATTTCTCCGTGCCGTCATCGTAGCGCAGCAACGCGAGCATGCCGCGGTAGCTGTCCGGCAGGGTGCGTTTCTCGTGCGGATACTGGAGGGTGATGGGCCGATAGCGCAACAAATGCCGCAACGTGGCCCTCATACCCACCAGGATCTCGTAGAAGGTAATTGTCTTAATCCACGCCGTGAAGCTCTTCATGTCTTTCTGCCAGTATCGAACTCTCTCTTCCCTGCCGGGTGTCCCCGGCTAGGGGCTCGCGGCAAGGGAC
>JBBIOW010000048.1:0-18100 GCA_037443165.1 Nitrospiraceae bacterium
TGTCGTGCTTGATGACCGGGATCGTCGCGTGCTCGGCGACGGTCTTCATCAGCGACTCGCCGCCGCGCGGGATGATCAGGTCGATGTACCGGTCCTGTTTGAGCAGCGCCACCGCGACCTCCCGATCCGGCCGTTCGACGAACGAAACGGCGCCGGCCGGCACGCCTTCCTTCTCCGCCGCTTCGGCGAGAATCGCCGCGATCGCCGTGTTCGAGTGGATCGCTTCCGATCCTCCGCGGAGCACGCAGACGTTCCCGGATTTGAGGCAGAGTGCGGCGGAGTCGGCCGTGACGTTCGGCCGGGCTTCGTAAATGATGCCGATGACCCCGATGGGGACGCGAACCCGTCCCACTTGCATTCCGTTCGGTCGCAGCCACATCTTGGGGACTTCGCCGAGGGGGTCCGGCAGCTTGGCGATCTCGCGAATGCCGGCCGCCATCTCGGCGATCCGCTCGGGCGTCAAGCGGAGGCGATCGGCCATGGCCTTCCGTTCCGGCGCCGGGTCGAATGCGCCGAGGTCCTTCTCATTGGCTGCCAGGATCTCTTCGGCCTTCATTTCCAGGGCTTCGGCCATGGCCGTCAGGGCGCGGTTTTTCACATCGGTCGACAAAGTCGCCAACCGCCCGGCCGCCGCCCTGGCCTTGCGTACCAGTTCCAGGACGTAGTCTTCCGGTGACTTTGGAGCAATCTCGTGATCGGTCGCGGCAGCCGGCGTTTCCATTGTTCCTCCGGGACTCAAGAAATCGGCTCATGAACGACGATCGGCCGCTCTGTCTTCGGCTGATCGCGCGCAATGCGACGGGAGAATACCCTCCCCTCTTGAACGCCGTCAAGGTTCCGGCGTTCGAGCGCGCTAGCTGGACGGAGCCGGAGCGGGCGGCGGCGGTTGCGGCTGAGGAATGGCAGCCGGGTTCGGCGCGATGCCGGGTTGGAGCGGGATGAGCGAGCCTGTGGAGGGACTCGGATATTGAAACACCCAATCATGGTAGGTCGGCAATCCTTCAAAGTGTCGCACCGCGAGAGGAAAGTCATGTTGTCGGAGCGGCTTGGCCTTGCTCCGGCTCCGTACGCCCATAATCCCGCCGGTCGGCGCGCGGACCAGCTCCCATTCTCCCCTTCCCACGGGGTCCAGGTAGACTTTCCGCAGAACGGGCTTGGGTTGTCGGGTCAGGTCGGCCAAGGAATTGGGGTACACCTCGCCCGGGATCACGCGGCCAGCTTTCATCTTGGCGGAATAGAGCGCGATAGCGGTCTGAATTTCGATGCCCTTGGCCAGGAGATCGGCTTCCAGTTCCCGCTGCACCATGATTTTCCATTGCTTGGCCGCAACGGAGAGCGAGATGCCGATCAGCACGACCGAGAACATAGCCAGGAGGTACGTCGCTCCCCGCGAGTTGGCGAAACAATCCGACCGGACGTTGGCCATGCTGCGCCTATTGTTGTTGAGGTGGCGGAGACTGCTGTGGCTGCGGCTCTGGCTCCTGCGCCAGGGGGACGATCTGCTCGACATGCGAGCCCGTCTCCTGGAGGATCACGCCGTCCGGCGTGATGGCCTTGACCAGAATCCGATCCTCGATGGTCTCGCCGGCCTTGACGACGTGCACCTCTTCCTGTTTGACGAGCAACGCCATTTCCCGTGTGCGCCGGGCGTCGCCCAGTTGCATGTAGCCCAGGTAACGGAACTGGGCCAGTTCGGCCGCAGCCGCCTGCTGTTGCAAGGTCTCCGGCGATGTCTGATCCGGATCCGACGGCAACGGCTGGGCCGCGTTCATCGCCGGGGCGGCATCCGTGCGGGGTGGCGCAAAGATGTTCCGGGGAGTCGTGAACGTCGCCTCCCGCAAGGTCCGACTGGCCGCGAGAAGCTCCAGATTGACATGCAAGCCGGTTCCGGGCCGCCGGGGCGGCGCCGGTTGACCGGAGACCGTGCCCGAGACATTGGTCAGCGGGGCGTGAGCCGGCTCTTCCCACTCGGTCGCGCGCCACAGGGCAAGCCCCGCCCAGATCGAGCAAAGGATCCCAAGGAGCAGCAGTTGGTGCCGGTGGCTGAGGCGCATCCGGTTCAGGGCGCGGCGACGCGGCCCGCCTCCCCTCTGAGATAGGTTGCAATCTTGATGTTGAACGTCAGCCGTTCATCCTGGCTATCGCCTGACCGGACCAGATCCAAATCTTCGATGAACAGCAACTCTTCCGCCGTCTCCAGATTGTAAATAAAGCGGCGCAGATCTTCGTACCGGCCGGTCACCGATCCCTGCAGAACCGCCTTGGTCGTACCGGGCACGCCGGTTGCCTCGGTTCGATAGGACAGCCCCGGCAGCGTCACGTTGTCCCGCTTGGCTTCTTCCGTCACGCCGAGGGCCAGCGGCGCGAAATCCCGTTCAGCCAGCAGCACGGCCATCACCTGGTCGACGTCCTGGCGGACCTTCTTCGCTTCCATGTGCTGGACGAGTCGCTGCCGGGCGGTGGTCCACTCGGCTTCCACGGCCGTCCGTCTCTCCTCGGCCGAGGCCAGGAACGTCGTGTGCACGATCAGAAAGACCGCGGTCAGGAGGCCGGCCAGCCCAAACCACGGGAGGAGCGGACCGTACGGTTGGCGCAGCAGGCGAACGAGCGTGTCCATCGGGCGATTTACATCCGTTGTGGTCGATAGCGAAGCGTCAGGTCGAACTCGACCAATCCGTTGCCGGCATCCCGGTGCTGTCCCAACACGGGGTCTTTGAACGTCGGGTGATCCTGCAGCGCGACGGCGAGCGCCGTGACATCCTCGAGGTTGAAGGCGGCGCCGTTCAACCGGATGATCGAGCTCGTGGGGTCGAGCCTGATGCTTTTGATCGCGAGGCGAGACGGAATGGCCTGCTCCAGTTCCGTGAGGAAACGGGTCCAGGAGAACACGCGTTTCTCCAGGAGCTGATTGGCCAACGCCACCTCGCCGGGCAGTCGTTGGAGCGCCGCGTCGGAAAGGTCGATGCCTTCCCGGCGCGATTCGGTCACGAATGCCCGGTCCTGGTCTCTAACCCGTTCCAGTGCAACGGCGATGTCGTCGGCCTCGCGATGGGTGGTCCAAATCTGCCCCAGGTCCCAGAGCGTTGCGGCGGCGACGACCACGACGAACACGATGAGCCCGAGCCGCGCCGACTTGAGGTACCAGCGAAACCGGCTGCTGAGATTGATCCGGAATGGATTCGATCTCGGACGACGCCCGCGATGTCTGGAGAGCATGTTCTTCACCTGCTGCACGTCTTGTCCCTCCGGTTAAGGAACCGCGAGTGGAACGCAGCGAACAGCGCTGAGCTATTCGTGAATCGCATGCTCATGTTGCTGCGTGAACAGGGATTCATCGCGACGGTTACAGGACACCGGCGATCGCGGGCATGGCGACCGCGTCCGTGACCTGGCGGACCGGCTTCCACCCGGCTCGTTGGATCAGGCTCCAGTTCAGCGGCAGAACCGCCAGGTCCAATTCTTGTGCGAGCACGTCCGGCAGCTCCGGGTCAGGATCGTCGGCGGCGAACACCAGTCGTTTCAACGCCAACCGAGGGTGGCGTTCCCGGCAGGCCTGGATTGAGGCCAGGCATTCGTCGATCACTTTGCGCCTCTGCTCTTCAGGCCCGGCGTTGGAGCCGTCTTCGGGCGACCCGGGTGCGCCGTGCAGTTTGGTGCGGAGGAACGCCAGACGTCCTTCGTGGAAGAGAAACAGCGTCAAGCCGCCGTCCGCCAGATTCAGCCACATGAGATCTCCGGATGATGCTCCGGACCAACCCGTCGCCGCTGCCCAGAGATTGAAGAGGCGGAAGCTCGCGATGTCCACCTCCAAGGGAATCAACCCGGCTGATTCGCAGACCGCTTCGTATTGCGCGAGGACCGCTTCTCGGACGACGACCGCCAGGACGGTGTGCGGGCCCTTAGCCGGGCGACCGTGAGTCAGCACTTGCGAGACGACTTTGGCCTCGGTCAGCGGCACGAGTTGCTCCTGGCCGACTCGCCAGCGAATCAACGCCTCGCGTTCCTCGGTCCGAGCCGGGAGTTGATCCAATTGAAAGACGACGGCTCTGACGCACAGATCGGGCAGAATGAGCGCGATGGGCAGCGGGACCTGCCGGACCAAGGTGCGTCCGGCGAAACGGAGCTGGCGTTCAGGCCCGATCAAGCTGCGGAGGCACGCTTCCAACGACGTCACGTCGGCGATATTCACGTCCCCCGGCGAGACTCGAATCAACCCCGGAGCCAGCTCTGTCACCGTGCAACGATGGTGGGTCCGTCCTTTCCAGTCCCGACGGGCTTCCGCCCACACGAGCCCCCGGGCCCCGATGCGCAGACAGTGCCGAGGCCGGCCGGCCATCCACGGCCACATCGTCAGCTCTCCTCGCTGAAGGTGACGCGATTGATTTCCTTCAGGGTGGTTTCCCCGTGGAGGACCTTTTTGAGCGCCGACTGTCGCAGCGTGATCATGCCGTCCGTCACCGCCCGATACCGGATCTCGGAAATCGGCCGGTCCGCCATGATCATCTCCTTGATTTCGTCGGTCAGATTCAGAAACTCCGTGATGCACTTTCTGCCGCGGTATCCTGTGCCGTGGCAGTCGTGGCACCCTCGCCCCTGGTAGAAGGGCGTCTCTTTGTATTGGTTGTAATCCAGTCCGGACTCTTCGGCCAACGCTTTATCCAATTTGATCTGTTCGCGACAGGACGGGCAGATGATCCGGACGAGCCGCTGGGCCAGCACGCAGTTGAGCGCGGCGAGAAAATTGTACGGATCGATCCCCATCGAGGTAAACCGGCCGATGACGTCGAACACGTTGTTGGCGTGGACGGTGGTCAGCACCAAGTGTCCGGTGAGAGCCGACTGGATGGCGATTTGAGCCGTTTCCGGATCCCGGATTTCCCCCACCATGATTTTGTCCGGGTCATGACGGAGAATCGACCGGAGACCTCGCGCGAAGGTCACCCCTTTTTTTTCGTTGACCGGAATCTGCACGACGCCCGGCAGTTGGTACTCGACCGGATCCTCGATCGTGATCAGTTTATTCTCCTGGGTGTTCATCTCGCTGATGGCCGCGTACAGCGTCGTGGTCTTGCCGCTGCCCGTCGGTCCGGTCACCAGCACCATGCCGTACGGTCTGGCGGTCGCCCGGCGGAACCGCCTGAGATCCTCCGGGTTGAACCCCAGCCGGTCCAGCCGCAAGGCGGAAACCCCGGACGTGATCGCTTCCCGGTCCAGGATCCGGATGACGACCGACTCGCCGAACACGCTGGGGAGAATGGAGACGCGGAAGTCGACCGTCTTGCGATCCATTCGAACGCGAAAGCTGCCGTCCTGAGGTACGCGCCGTTCGGCGATGTCCAGGTCCGACATGACTTTCAGACGGGAAACCAGCGGCGCATGCAGCTTGATGTCCAAGGGTTCCATGGCCGGCACCAGGATGCCGTCCACTCGGAACTTCACCCGCGTGGAACGGTCGGCCGCTTCGATGTGGATGTCGCTCGCCCGACGTTGAAGCGCGGTCAGGAGGATCGTGTCGATGAGTTTGACGGCGGGACTCTGGTCTTCTCCGGCCTGCTCGACGGTCAGGATCTCCTCTCCCCGATCGTCCTCTTTGACCAAGACCGAACGATACTCCTCCTCCAATTCCCGGAGGGCATGGCTGGACCCCTCGCTGTGCTCCAGCGCGTTCAGGATCGCGCCGCGCGGGCTCACGATCAGGCGCAGGGGCCTGTTGAGAATCAGCTCGAGTTCGTCCAGGGCCAGCAGGTTGTGCGGGTCAGGAACGGCGACCGTGAGCACGCCGTCCCGTTCGGTGATCGGCACGAACGGATGCCGCTGCATCAGCTTGACGGAGATGCTCTGGAAGAATCGAGGATCGACGCGGAAATCGACGAGAGGATCGTACGGCAGACCGTGCTGCGCGGCGAGCGCTCGGGCCAATTGCTCCTCCGTGATCAGACCTTCGCTGACCAACGCGGTGCCCAGGGTTGCCGGGGTGTCGCCGAACCGGCTCACCGCCTGGTCAAGGACCGAACGGGTCACCGCACCCTGGCCGATCAGAATGTCGGATAACGATGGTCGTTCCAGACTTCGTCGCATGGACTCTCTCCTGTAAAAGCAGCTTAGCGCGAATAGCTCATGGCGAGAAGAGAATAACGAACAGCGAATAGCCGGCAGCGAGCAGCCACAATGGAAGAGATGCGCACGCTTACTGCACGGTCCCCGCCATTTGGAAGACCGGCAGGTACATCACGATGACGATGATCCCGACCAGGACTCCCATGACCAACAGCAACACCGGTTCGATCCAGGTCGTGAGCTGAGTGAGTCTGAGATCGAGATTCCCTTCGTAGAATTCGGCCACGTCCCTGAGCATCGCCTCCAGCGAACCGGTCTCCTCCCCCACCGACAGCATTTCAATCGCCAACTTAGGCAGAATATTCGGGGCCTCCAGCGCCGCCGCCAAGGTCGATCCCTCGCGGATCTGCCCCACCGCCGTCGCCAATCCCTCCGAGATGAACCGGTTCGACACCGCGCCCCGTGAGATCTCGAGCGCATCGACCAACGGCGTTCCTCCGGCCAGCACGGTGGCCAGCGTGCGCGCGAGCTGAATCGTATGATGCTCGATGAAAATCTGACCGAGCAGGGGCAGGTGCAACAGCCAACGATCCGCCGTCCGGCGGCCGGTCTGCGTCTGGTACCAGGCGCGCAGGGCGGTCGCCGACACGGCGAGCGCAATGAGGAACGGAATCGCGTTGGCTTGGCCGATCTGCACCAATTCGATCAGAGCCTGGGTGGCCGGAGGCAGGGATCTCGCTGATTCACCGTAGACGGCGACGAACGTCGGCATCACGTAGGCGAGGAGAAATCCGACTACGGCGATGCCGATGACGATGAGAAACGCCGGATATGCTAGGGCCTTCATCACCTTCTGGCGCAGGCCCAACATCAGCTTGAGATAGACGATGTACCGATGGAGCACCTCGGGCAGATTGCCGGATTGCTCGCCGGCCCGCACCGTCGCCACATAGAGTTCCGGAAAATGCTGCGGATGCTTGGCCAGCGCGTCCGAGGCGGACGCACCGCCGCGGATGTCCTGGCGCACAGCCCGGAGGACACTCTGAAACCCTGCATGCCTGGCCCGCTCGATGAGCAGATCCCAGATCTTGAGGATCGGCAGACCGGCCTTGACCAAGGCGAGCAGCTCTTGATTGAAAATCAGGAATTCCTGGAGCGGAAGCTTGCCCCAACGGTGCTTGAGACCGACGGGCAGCGCACTGGCCGCGCCTTGGCGCTGGAGCTTGAAGACGAGGAGCCCTTGGCTTTCCAGTTTCGCTCGGACGGCGCCTTCGCTCTCTCCGTCTATCTGGCCATGCGAGGTCGTACCGTCCTGGCGGGCTACCCTATATACGAATGTGGGCATGGATCACTCTGAGCAAATCTGTGGGGTGTCCCGAAGCGGCATACGGTGCTACGGCGCCTGAACGCCGTCCTTCCGAGTCCCAGGGACGGCCGCCGGTCGAGCGTCGGGGAGCCACAGGGCCTGACCGGGTTCGATGCGGTTATCCCGTAGGTTGTTGAGGGCCCGCAGCTCCGCCAGGCTGACCCGATACCGTCTGGATAGACTCCAGAGCGTATCTCCTGCTTTGACCGTCACGGTTCGCGGCGGCGCCAGGAGTTCGGATTCAACCGCACGCCCGTTGGCGGCACCGGCCTCGGCCGTTGGGACGTTCGGGATCGGTGTCTGGTACGGTTCCACGACAACGGGCAGGCTCGCGTGCTCCGCGCGGACCGGATTCCGCGACGTTTTACGTGGCGCCGCAGCCGGCGCCGCCTCCCCCGACTCTTGAAGAAGTTTGCTATGCTGCGCGAGCTGCCGTTGTAAGTGTCGCAGTTGCGCCTGGAGCTGCTGGCCGGTGCGGGCGATCCGTTCCCGTTCGTTGCGCGCCACCGCCAACTCCTCTCGTTGAAGGTCGATGACATGTTTCGCTTCGGCCAGCCGCCGTTCGGTTTCACGCAACTTGCCTTCGAGTTGGGCCCTCGCGACCTGGGCCTCCCCAAGTTCCTTTCTGCGCGCCTCGAGCTCGCCGCGCAGGTCGGTGATTGTGCGTTGGGCGTCACGCATCGCCGTCTTGAGCGCATCGATCGTCAGCTGCAAATCGGCCACTTCCGGCTCGACCATCGGCTCCAGTTCGGCGCAGCCGGCCCACAGCCACAGGGCCGGGATCAGAAACGCCCAGGGCGCCGCTCTCTTCACGACGTTGGTCTGGTTGTCGGATGAACGGTTCATGCTGTATCTGAACCCGCGGGTCGGTGCGCCGTCACCATCGGTTATAGGGAACGCCGTTCGTGCCGACCAGGTCGGAGCCGGAGTAGACATCGAAGACGCCGCCTTCGGTCGGCTCGGCGATTTCCTGCCACGTCGCCGTCGAGCCCGTGAAGGGATCCATCGGAATTCGACGCAGGTATCCCGCAGCGACCAGCGCGTGCAAGGATTCAGGATATTTCCCCTGGTCGGCTCGATGCTGATCGAGCAGATCGCGGAGCGTAAAGAGGTCCTGCCGCAGCACAGCCTCCTTGGCCTTACGGACCGCCATTTGATAGGACGGAACTGCCAGCGTCGCGAGAATTCCCACGATCGAGACGACCATCATCAGCTCGATGATTGTAAAGCCGCGGGACCCCCACCGCCGTTGCTTACCAATCCCTGTACTTCGTTCCATCCAAGGCCACATCCTGACTCTGTGTCGAGACATCGTACACGTCATCGCCGCACCAGGACGTTGGATTGGGCGGATCCCGGTAGCACCGCAGCAGCCAGTCGGGTTTGCCTGTCATCGGATCCACCGGAATGGCACGCAGGTATCGGCGCATGGTCGTCCCGCGGACGGTGGCCTCCTGGCCGGTGAGTTTGACGCCGAGAAGCACATCCAGCGATTTGGGGTACCCGTACACGCTGGTCACATCTTTGCACGTCAGTTTGTTCTTGAGACAGGCCGGACCAATCAACATGTCGCCGTCGCGGTTCCATTCCAGCTTGAACGTATCGATGGCGGCCCTCATCGTGCGCAGGTGTTGGCGGAGTTCGATCTCACGAACCCGTTTGCCGGACACCCGGTTCAACGGCATGGCCACGGAGGCCAGAATCATGATGATCGTCAGGGTAACCAGCAATTCAATGAGGGTGACGCCGGACTGTTTCACCGTACTCTGACCACTCCCTGTCCGACCGCCGAGTGGTCCTCTGCGCGTTCCTGCGCGGATGCGCCAGGCAGTTCCACGGAGAGCGGCGAGACCCCCGGCGTCTTGGCCAGGAACGTCACCAGGACGAGCGGGCCGTCCCCGGAAAGCGGCGTGGACGGGCGGCGCAGCGTCAGCTCGACCGTGCCTTCGCGCGGGTCGGCGGCGGTCACTGTCCCGCCTCCTTCCCCTTGCTTGAGCAGGTCGCCCTCCACGGCTCTCCGAAACTCCAATACTTGAGGGTCATAGCGAAGCATCATCTTCCCTTCCTTGAGTCCACGGAGATGCTCGGCCATGACATCCAACTGAAACTCGCGCCCGACCTGCGCGGTGAGGTCGGGCGGTTTCAAATAAAGCGACGGCATGCCGCCGTCTTTGGCGGACGACGGCAAAGGAAGGCCCGTCGGCCCGGACTTTCCGTTTTGACCATTGGGATGGTTCTGATCGGTCGAAGAGCCGCGAAGGGTTCCGTTTCGTCTCAACTCCGGCGGACCGGACGTTTTCCGGAGGTAGCCGGGGAACATCGGAGCGGTGGCGTAAAGCGTTTCGGTCCCGGACCAAAAGGCCTGAGTCTCCGGGCCGGGCGGGACCATGTTCTGAACGATGTGCGGCGTGATGGTCAGGATGACTTCCGTCGTCACCCGTTCGGTCCTGAACGAACTGAGCAGATCGCCGATCACCGGAAGGTCGCCGATCCAGGGGATCGTCGTTCGGGTCTTGCGGTCTTCTTCCTGTATCAGACCGCCCAGCACGATCGTCTCGCCGTCTTTGATATTCAAGATAGTCTCCGCGGACCGGTTTCCGAATCGAAATTGCTGGATGAGCGGTGATTGTTGCAATGTGACTTGATCGCCGATCCGGATCACCTCGATCTTCATCTTCAGCGACAGTTCGTTGGCCAGCCGGATGGCCGGCTCGACGGTCAATTTGACGCCCGTGTCCCGAAACTCGATCGATGTCACGGTGGAGGTCGTTGGGACGGCGCCGGTTGCGGCCTGACCGGGTAAGACGTTGGTGGTCGAGAGCAGAATCGGTTGTTTGTCGCCGATGTTGATTTCCGCTTTCTTGTTGTTCACCACCCGGATCTTGGGCGCCGCCAACGTCTTGGCGTCCGTTTGCTGCTTGAAGAAGTCCAGCAGGACCGTGCTCGGCAGCCGGAAGAGATAACTGTCCGGGCCCAGGCTGGTCAGTTGGCGGTAGGTGAACTGCTGCGGGTCGGCTGCCAGCACCCCGGTGAATCCCGGCGGCACCAGCCCCATCCCGGCCTGCTTCGGATAGTTCAGCCCGTAGGTTTGGTTCTTGGTCCGATTGACTTCCAAGATTTCGACGTCGAACAACACTTCGGGTTCCTGGCGGTCGTTGGCGAGGATGATCTTCTCGGCCAATTGAAGTTTTTCCGGCTGGTCCCGAATCACGATGGCGTTCATCTGCTCGTTGGCGTGCATCCGCTTGCTGTCGAGCATGCTCTTGAGCAGGACCAACATATCCTTGGCTTTGGCATTGGACAGGTAAAACGTCCGGATCATGAGATCCTGGTATTGCTCCTGCTTTTGCTTGGTATTGGGACTGATCAGGAGCAGCTGCGGGCCGACCCGACGGGCGAACAGGTTGTTACTGTTCAGGATCAGATTGATCGCTTCTTCGAACGGGGTGTCTTGAATGGAAATCGTGATCGGATCGTTGCGGACATCCTTATCGAAAAGGAGGTTGATCCCGCCGGCCTTGGCCACCCCTTCGAGGACTTCCTTTAACCCGGCGTTCCGAAACCGCAGGGTGACGGGCTGGCTGAGACCGGTGTCTTGCTTTTGGGCTTCCTGTTCCTCGCTGATGCGAGCGATACCTTCAACGGCTTGACCCAACGCAGGGTCGAGTTCTACCGCCCGCGCGTAATACTCCAGGGCTTCTTCGGCTCGACCCAGCCGAGACAATTTCTCCGCCTCGCGGGCCTGATCCCTGGCTTCCTTGAGTCGAAGCGCCTCGGCCAATCCGGACTGATGTTCAGGATTGGACGGTTCGATGGACAGGGCCTGCTTGAATTCCTCGATGGCTTGCTCGAGCTGGCGTTCCTTCAGCAGCGACCTGCCGCGTTGTTCGTGTTGCGCGGCGGCCCGCTCGCGGGCCAGCGCATACTTGCGTTGGAGACCGGGATCGAAGGGGTCCTCTTTCAACGCCTGCTGGTATGCCAGCGCGGCCTCTTCCCAATTGCCGCTGGCCAGATGCTGGTCCCCGCGTTTTGCGTGCGGCGAAGTCAGGATCGAGCACCCCGCGATTGCCGACGCGATGGCCAGCACAAGCGCCGCCTGCCGACTCAGCTTATTCACTCTGACCATGAGGGTTTATTCCTCCGGCCCCCGGCAACGGATGCCGTGCCGAACAGGTTGAGCTGAGACGCTAAGCCATGCAGGTTCGATGCCTGCCCAAAGGTCTTTTTATCCGTGACGCACACAAGTTACTGACGCAGAAGCAGAGCCCCTTGTTTTCGACAAAGAAAGAGGGGGTTATTCCTGACAACTATCCAGAACAGGTAAACAAGGGAAGATGAATGCGAATCACAACACTGCAAAATACATCCGAACTCAGGTTGCGGCAGTTTGAGCGCCACTCCCGAACTTTTCACCATGATCGAGACGATGTCCTACAGTCGCCAATACCGAAGCGAATGCGGCAGTGCATCCGTGTCGAGGACCCCTTTCACGTCGACGATCACACCCTCACGCTTCCGTCGGAGCGGCTTGAGCAACTCGTGCAGAGTCATGGTCGTATAGGCGCGATGAGCGACAGCCAGAACCAGGCCGTCGACCTGCCTGATCCGTTCCCACGAAGCGAGATGGATGCCGTATTCAGCCACCGCCTCTTCGGGTTCCGCCAAGGGATCGTGCACGACGACCTGGACACCGTATTCCCGCAGTTCGTTGATGATGTCCGGCACTCGGCTGTTGCGTAAGTCCGGGACGTTTTCTTTGAAGGTCAGGCCCAGGACGGCCACCTTGAGATCTTTGACCGGCCGCTCCAGTTGACTCAGGAGTTTGATCGTCTGTTCCGCGACGAACTTCCCCATGCCGTTGTTGATCCGGCGACCCGCCAAAATGACTTGGGGATGATACCCGACCGACTCGGCCTTGGTCGTCAGATAGTAGGGATCCACGCCGATGCAGTGGCCGCCGACCAGGCCGGGGGAGAATTTGAGAAAATTCCATTTGGTCCCGGCCGCTTCGAGGACGGACTTGGTATCGATGCCCAGACGGTGGAAAATCAGAGCCAGTTCGTTCATGAGGGCGATGTTGAGGTCGCGTTGGGTGTTCTCGATCACCTTCGCCGCTTCGGCCACTTTGATGCTCGGGGCTCGATGGATGCCGGCTTCGACGACCATGGCGTACGTGTTCGCCACGATCTCTAGCGTGTCCTCGTCCTGCGCGGAGACAACCTTGACGATCTTGGCGAGGGTATGTTCCTTGTCGCCGGGATTGATCCGCTCGGGCGAGTACCCGAGTTTGAAGTCGACTCCGCACTTGAGGCCGGAGCATTGTTCCAGGATGGGCAGGCAGACCTCCTCGGTCGCGCCGGGGTACACGGTGGACTCGTAGACCACGATTGCGCCGGGAGAGAGGTTGGCGCCGATCAGCTCCGATGCCTTCTTCAGCGCGGTCAGATCGGGCTGATGGGCTTCGTTGATCGGCGTGGGAACCGCGACGATGATGAAATCGGCGGACTTCAACTCGGCCGGCTCGGATGTGTACTGGACACGTGACGAGCGGAGATCATCGGCGGAGACCTCGCCTGTGCGGTCGATGCCTCGCCGAAGCTCGGCGATCTTGGCGCGGTTGATGTCGAATCCGATGACCGGCGCGTGTTTGCCGAACGCGACCGCGATCGGGAGGCCCACATACCCAAGCCCCACCACGGCAATGCGGCGTCCTCTCTTCTTGGTCTTGACCTGCCCCATGACGCTCCCTTGTGTTCAGAATTTCTTGAAGAATGACAGAACAGGAATTTTCCGTCAACGAAATAGCCGTTTGAGGAGAAATGTTGCGAGCCGGTGGTTTGATTGGTAAAGTCTAGCCTGTCCGTGTGGCTGTTCCGTTAAGATACTAATAAGATGTCTTCACGGAATCACAAAACCCAGGAGATCTGTCACCCATGTTGCTCGCCAGATTCGCTATCGTCGCTCTGCTCGCCGCCGCACTGGGCTGGCCCGCGGCGGCCTGCACCCAGGAATCGGTGCAAACGAAGAAGGCTCGTCATAAGGCACGTGCTATCAGCTACTTCGAGGCCGGGCAGTATCAGGAAGCTCTGATAGAGTTCAAAAACGTCGTCCAGCTCGATCCTAATGACGCGGATGGCCATTATCGCCTTGCCCTGACCTACCTGAAGCTGGGCGGGACTCCGAATCTCCAGGATGCGTTTTCGGAATTGAGCAAGACTGTGCAGCTTGACGCAGCCAACCAGGACGCTCAACTGAAGCTGGGACAACTGTACTTGCTGGGCAATGAACCGGACAAGGCACGAGAGCGCGCGGAAGTGGTCCTGGCCTCGACCCCGCAGAACAGCGAGGGGCTTGTTCTGAAGGGGCAGAGCCTGATCAACGAAAGAAAATTCAAGGAAGGCATTGCAGAATTGCGTCGCGCCATCGAACTGGATCCGAAGAACATTCGGATCTACCTCGCATTGGCAAGCGCGTACGTCCAGGCTAATGACTTTGGCCGGGCGGAATCGACCTTGAAACAAGCCCTTTCGATCGACCCTCGATCGATCGAGGCGTTGCTGGCGCTTGGCGATTTCCGCCTGCTGAACAAAGAACCGGAAGAGGCCGAGAGACAGTATAAGCAGGCGCTGGAGATCGCCCCGGACAATGACGCGCTGTACGTGAAGGTGGCCGGGTTCTATCAAGTCATCAACAAATGGGATCTCGCGGAAGCGACGTTGAACAAGCTGGCGGAGCGGAAGCCCAAAGATGACACATCCCGCGTGCTACTTGGCGATTTGTATCGAGCGCGGGGGGAATCGAGCAAGGCTCTGGCGAGCTATCAACAAGCTTTAGAGGTCAACAGCGCGTCCACCACAGCGCGCGACAAACTGATCACCCAGCTGCTCGATATGGGTAAGTTGGAGGAGGCTGAGCCGCGCATCAATGCCATCGTCCAGAAAAACGCCAACGATCTGAGCGGTCGGTTTTTTAGAGCCCGTATCCTATTGATAAAGGGACAACCCGAGGACGCCATCCAGCTACTTCGGGGAGTGATCAAAGATGAGCCGCGTGCCGCCGTGGCCCATCAGTTCTTAGGCCTAGCTCTGGCACAACAAGGTGAGGTCGGACAGGCGATTGCGGAATTGTCCGAAGCCGTCAAACTAAGCCCTTCTTTGACGGACGCACGAACCGCGCTGGCGGCCCTGTATCTGCAACAGGGCTCACTGGATCAAGCGATAGCGGAGGGACTGACTGCTCTCCGGCTCAACCCCCGTGATGGACGTGCTGCCACCATCCTAGGAGACGCCTATCTTCGAAAGGGCGATCTGGCAAAAGCCAAGCAGGTCTTCGAGGCGATCGCGAAGGCTTTGCCCGCCAGTCCGCTGGGTCCGCATCGCCTCGGGCTGATCGCGCGTGCGCAAAAGCAGGATGGCAAGGCGATGGCTCACTTCGAACAGGCCCTGAAGGTAGACCCCCACTTCGTTGACGCTCTTGCGCAGATCGCCGCCATGAGGCTCGCAGCCGGCAAACCGGACGAAGCGAGAGAGCGCGTCATGCGCCACCTGCTAGCCGTCCCCAATGATCCTTCCATCTACAATTTGCTGGGACGTCTGTGGATGGCGAGTAAGCACAATGACCAGGCCGAAGCGGCGTTCAAGAAAGCCATCGAATTGAACCGAGCGTTGTTGGCGTCGTATATGAACCTCGGCGAACTGTATCAGCGCTCCGGTAAGTTGGATCAGGCTATCGGAGAATATGAAACAGCCCTTGCTCGGCAACCGAAGCTTGTACCAGCGATGATGATGCTCGGCATGATCTATGAACAGCGGAGTGACATAGACCGAGCCAAGAGTTGGTATGAGAAGATCTTGCAAGTCGATCCCCAGTTTGCCCCGGCCGCCAATAATCTGGCGTGGATTCTCATCGAACACGGCGGCAACAGCGATGTGGCGCTTGCACATGCCCAGACCGCTCGAGAGCGGCTTCCGGATGATCCAAACATCGCGGACACACTGGGGTGGATTTATTTCAAGAAGCAGGTGTATCTCAAAGCGGTCAACTTGTTGCGGGAAGCGGCGGAGAAACTGCCTGACAACCCGGTGGTGCTGTATCACTACGGCATGGCTCAATACAAGAACGGGAACAAGGCCGAAGCGAAGAAGCTGCTCGAAGGATCGCTGAAACTCAACTCGGCCTATCCGGGTTCGGAGGAGGCAAAGAGGACGCTCGCCGAATTGTAAGGGCGTCATCGAGAGATGGCGGAGGAAAGAGAGCGGCGGGAGGCCAGCGAAACGGAGTCTGTCTTGGCTCCAGCTCAGCACCGTCAAGCAGGCGAGCTGACCTCGCTCGCTTGTCGTTCTCGCCCAGGTGTTGAAGACGCGTTCATCAAGCAACAACGACTCAAGACTCCAACAAAGACTCCCGATCCGTGGTTATCGAAACAGGTGCGGGAGATTCTGCGTGGAAAAGACAGGCGGAAATGACCCCGACCCCTATTGTCACAACGCACCTTCCCTACGCGGCCGTCCCGATCAGGCTTTCCAGCGGAATTCCAAGCGTACGATGGAGGCGGCGGATCATTGCAAGCGATAATCCGCGCTTCCTGGAGAGGATCTCTGAGACGCGGCCACGCCCGCCGAGCACCGCTTCCAGGTCTTTGCGCGTCATGCCGAGTTGATCCATCCTAAATTTAATGGCTTCGATCGGATCCGGAGGACAAATGGCATGATGCTTGGCCTCGTAGCCCTCAACGAGCGTGGTCAAGACGTCAAGTTCATCTCCGCTCTTCGTACCCGGCTTCGCATCCATCAGGCGCTCGATTCGGCTCAACGCACGCTCATAGTCTCGCTTTGACTTGATCGGTTTAATGTGCATGGTGCCTCCGGATCTTCAGACGGTGCTGACATCAATGTGGTCGTATTCCTTATGGGTGCCAATGAAGCGCACATATACGATTCGATAGGGATAGTTGATCTTCACGACCAATCGGTACTGGTTCCCCGCGATGTTGAACACGACGCGGTTGCCCTCAAGGACACTGGCCGACCGAAACTGCGCTTTGAGCTCCGAAGGGCGCGCCCAGTCAGCTTGAGCTACCTCCTGGTGCCACGCCTCCAACGGCCCTCGCGCCCGGGGGTGCCGTTCCCAGAACGCGCGCAGGGTCCGCTTCGCTATGATACGCACGGAGCCAATCTACCACGATCCCATTTTGGGAGCAACTCTGACGCAGACCTGGCCACAGCCGGCCCCCAAGGCCACACGTTCGGCGCTCGTGCCGAGCGGAGACACCCCCACCCGTTGCTCCGTTGCTTCACCTTCAGCGGGCTAGGGAGGGCTTATGCAGGTTTCAGCAGGATGGACTACTTCACAGCCCTGATCCGGACGCCGCTCCACTCTCGTTCACATGGTGGAAGCCTTCCGCCGGGCCATCGCAGACGAGCTGCAGGCTCGGCAGCCCCTCAGCCATTCAGGGGTCGGGAAAACTGGGGGCGGGAGTCTTTCTGGGCTCTGGCTCCCCAGCGCCATGAAACAGGCGAGCTGACCTCGCTCGCTTTTCGTTCTCGCCCAAGTGTTGAGAATGCGTTCATCAATCAACAAAGACTCTCGCTTCGTTGTTATCGAAACAGCGCGGGAGATTCTGCATGGAAAAGACCGGCGACAAAAGACTCCTGATAATCATCTCGAAGGCTCCTCACGTGGAGTGTAGAGTGAGCGTCGCATTGGGGCGCAGTGTCACTCACCCACTCTAAGAGAGGAGGCGGAGATGAAACACTGTGCCGGGATCGACTTGCACGGGACCACCAGTGTCATCGTCGGGCTTGATGACGACGACCGCGTGTGCTCCCAGCAGCGGCTCCCGAACGAGTTGGGGCGGATCCTCGAGGCCTTCGGTCCCTTCCGGGGACGCGTGAGGGCATGGCAGTCGAGTTCACCGATCATTGGGACTGGCTCATAGACGGGCTGAGGGACGCGGGCTCCCGCGTCCACCCGGCTCATGTCCCGGTGCTGCCGCAGGACAGCGGGCTGACACACGCGGATGATCACCACGACGCCCGGTGGCTGGCGCATCTGTTGCGGTTGGGACTCCTGCTGACCGGCTACGTCTATCCCAAAGCCGACCGGGCGTTGCGGGATCTGCTCCGGCAGCGCCGCCACCGCGTCCGCCAGAAGACGGCCGTCGTCCTGTGTCTACAGAGCCTGCTCGCCCGACTGACCGGCGCCCGATTCTCGCTTCGACGGCTGCAGCAACTTCCTGCTGAGACTCTCCCACGCTGCTGCCGTTCCCGGACCACGTCCTCTCGGTCACGAGTTCTTTGACGGTGCAGCGTTGCCTGGAGGAGCAGATTCGCCAGATCGAGCAGACGGTCCGGCACCAGGGCCAAGCGCAAGCCGGCTACGCGCTCCTCCAGACAGTGACGGGGATCGGCCCCATCCAGGCGCTGACCATCCTGCTGGAGATCGGCGACATCCGCCGCGTCGCCACCGTCGGCCAGTTCGCCTCCTCTTGCCGGTGTGTGAGTAGCCAGTACCTCAGCAACGGAACCCGCAAAGGCGCCGGGAACACGAAGAACGGCAATAAGTACCTGAATTGGGCGTTCGTCGAAGCCGCGCACTTTGCCGTTCGGTACGACCCGCTGATCCGCCGCTTCTACCCGCGCCAGGCTGCCCGCACCGCGGAGTTTGTGGCGCTCAAAG
>JBBIOW010000049.1:0-18046 GCA_037443165.1 Nitrospiraceae bacterium
GTCAACGACCGATTGTTCGGGACGGCGGCCGCCGTCGCCGTCGCTGTTGCGCAGGGCGCGGACCTGGTGCGGGTGCATGACGTGGCGGAGATGAAGGATGTGGTCAGAATGGTGGAAGCGATTATCAGTTATCAGCCATCAGCAAAAAGTTGATCACTGAAAGCTGATCACTGAAGGCTAAGAGGAGAGAACATGCGCAAGCTGTTCGGCACCGACGGAGTTCGAGGGGTCGCCAATCTCGAGCCCATGACCAGCGAAACGGCCATGCAGCTCGGGCGCGCAGCCGCCCATCTGTTCATGCGGCGCGCCGGGCGGCACCAGATCGTCATCGGCAAAGACACCCGCTTGTCGGGCTACATGTTGGAGTCCGCCCTCACGTCCGGCATCTGCTCGATGGGCGTGGACGTGCTCTTGGTGGGGCCGATGCCCACCCCAGCCATCGCCTTTCTGACCCGCAGTCTCCGGGCGGATGCAGGCGTGGTGATCTCGGCGTCCCACAACCCCTATCAGGATAACGGCATCAAGTTCTTTTCCAGCGACGGCTTCAAGCTGCCGGATGAGCTGGAAGCCAGAATGGAAGAACTGATTGTCTCGAACGAGATCAACCACCTGCGGCCAACCGCTGAAGCGGTTGGGAAAGCGTTCCGGATTGACGACGCTGAAGGGCGCTATATCGAATTCGTGAAACGTTCGTTGCCGCGGGACTTGGATTTCCAGGGTGTCAAGGTCGTCGTGGATTGCGCCAACGGCGCCGCGTACAAGGTCGCGCCGACCGTGCTTCGCGAGTTGGGCGCGACGGTCGAGGTCATCGCTAACAAACCAGACGGCATGAACATCAACGCCGGCTGCGGCGCGGTCCATCCTCACCTGTTGCAGGAAGCGGTCGATCGACACCGGGCCGATATCGGGATTGCGCTTGACGGCGACGCTGATCGCGCCATCTTCGTGTGCGAGCGGGGACACGTGATCGACGGAGACCATGTCATGGCGGCGCTGGCGCTGGATCTCGACGCACGCGGACAGTTGGCCAAGCGCACGATCGTAGGCACGGTCATGAGCAATTTCGGGCTGGAGCTCGCGATGGCGAAGGCGGGCATCACGCTGGTGCGCGCGCCGGTCGGCGACCGTTATATTCTGGAACGCATGTTGGCCGACGGCTACAACTTCGGGGGCGAGCAGTCCGGGCATTTCATTTTCCTCGACCACAACACGACCGGCGACGGGCTGATCTCCGCGTTGCAGGTGCTGTCTCTGATGAAGCGCACCGGCAAGCCGCTGTCGGAATTGGCCAAGGTCATGACGGCGGTTCCCCAAGTGCTGCTGAATGTTCGCGTGAAGGAAAAACCGGATCTCGCGGGAATCCCGGCGATCCAGCGTGCGATCGAGGCCGGCGAAGCCAGGCTGAACGGCAGCGGTCGCGTGCTCGTCAGGTATTCGGGCACAGAACCGGTGCTCCGAATCATGGTCGAAGGGGAGCGCGACTCCCTGATCCGGGAGGTGGCCGATCAGCTTGCAGAAGTCGTTCGGGCGCATCTTGGATAGGCCCCGATCGCGCCCATCGGCCGGGGGCCATTCATGTTCCCGATTCTGACCGCCTCCTTTCTCGCCGGTCTCGTTTTCGGCTCCTACCTGCCCTACGTTCCTGTCTCCGTTCTCAGCGTGCTGATCGTGACGGCTGTCGGCCTGACCTGGGTTGAGCGGAGCGCGCGAGAGTCCTTACGCGGGCTCCTCCTCTATGCCGTCCTGCTGGCCGGCGTGCTCTACTGGAACCTCTATGCCTGGGCCGTCCATCGTTCTCCGGTTCCCGATCTGACCGGTTCGGCGCCCGCCAGGGTGCTCGGGACCGTCGTCGAGCCCGTGCGCTATGGGCCGGATCGCGCGGTTGTGATCGTCGATGGAACGATCCACGATCCTGACAGTGAGCTCACGCTGGATACCGGACGAATTCGGCTGACCTGGCGAGAACCCGATCGAGCCTTCGCACGGGGAGACCGGATTGAATTTGCCGCGCGCCTTCATCCGCCCGCGGGGCTTTTGAATCCCGGCGGGTTCGACTATGCCGCCTATCTCGAACGGCAGGATATTCAAGCCATCGCCTCAGTGACGGGACCTGGTGCGGTCCGATTGGTCGAATCGAGTCGGGAATCGCTCCGGTGGGGGCTCTGGCAACGCGTGGATCGTTGGCGGGATGAGATCCGCCGCGCCGCGGTCGCGACGCTCGAGGGGTCGGCTCTCGGTATCTACTTGGGCATGATCGTCGGTGAACAGGGATATCTCCCGCCGGAAGCGCGCGACACCTTCATGTCGGCTGGTGTCGTACACATTCTCTCCATCTCCGGTTCGCACCTCGGGCTCATCGCGGTGCTGTCCTTTGGGGCGGTGAAGCGGCTTTGTCTGTCTCTTCCCGCCACGTGGTTGCTGGCGCTCTCCCGGCGCGTCACTCCGACGCGGTTGGCCGCCGCCGTCACCGTCGCGCCGATCACGTTTTACACGGCGCTGGCCGGGGCCGAGGTGGCGACCGTGCGCTCGCTGGTCATGATTCTGCTGTTCCTCGCCGCCGTCTGGCTCGGGCGGGACAAGCAGTTGCTCTCGGCTCTCGCTCTGGCCGCTCTCTTGATCCTGCTCCATGATCCCCGTGCCCTGTTCGACATCTCGTTTCAACTCTCTTATCTCTCGGTCTTGGCCATCGCGCTGGCCTTACCGTCCGCTCTAGACAGCCGGCCCGACGCCACCCGACCGGATTTTTTGCCCATCCAATGGCTGGAATGGGGCAAGGAGTCCGTGCGGATCACTGGCACGGTCTCGCTCGTGACCCTCCCGCTGGTGGCCTACTATTTCAATCAAATCGCATGGGTCGGGCTGATCGCCAACCTGATTGTCGTCCCGTTGGCCGGATTGGCGTTGGTCCCTCTAGGTCTCGGTTCGGCTGTATGGCTCCTGTTGGCGGGGGGAGAACGGTTGCCGGCTGCTACGCTGAATCAGATGCTCTTCGATCTGTGTGCGCAGATCGCCGAATGGTTTGCCTCAGTGCCGGGAGCGGAATGGCACGTCGCCGCACCAGCGGTTCCGGCTCTTGGCGTGTTTTACGCACTCCTGTGGTGGGCCATGCGGCGGCAGAGTTCCGTTGCCTATCGGATCGCCGCCGCGGTCGCCGTGTTGCTGTTGCTTGGGTGGTGGAGCTGGTCGCCACGCGACCGTCCGGACGGTGATGCGGTCCGGGTGACGTTTCTCGATGTCGGGCAGGGCGATGCCGCGGTTGTCGAGCTGCCCGAAGGGAGAACCGTGCTGATCGACGGCGGGGGGACCTCCGAGCGTTTCGACATGGGACGCAACGTTGTCGGCCCGTTTCTGTGGAATCGCGGAGTCCGAACAATCGATCGCGTGATCGGGACCCATCCGCAGGTGGACCATGTCGGGGGACTCGCCTGGATTCTCCGACATTTTCCGGTCAGCCAGTACTGGGGAAACGGCGTCGCGAGAAGCGAGGCGTTTTATCGAAGGCTGGAAGGTGCACTAGCGGCGCGGGGGCTCGCCGAGCGTGTGGCGCAGGAAGGCGACACCGTCATCGATTCGGAGTCATGCCGCCTGTTCGTGCTCAACCCGCCGGCCGGCGCCGCGTCCATAGCGTCGTCGGCTGCTCGCTCGTCCGGGACGGCGCTGAACAACCGGTCCGTCGTCACCCGGCTGGAATGCGGGTCGCTTTCATTTCTGTTTGCCGCCGATCTCGAGGCGCAAGGACTGCTGCGCCTGGTCGAGACCGGCGGCGCGCGCCAGACGACGATTCTCAAAGTGCCCCACCACGGTGCGAAGAGCTCTCTGAGTCTCCTCTGGCTGGAGCACGTCCGCCCGGACACCGCCGTGATTTCGGTCGGGCGGCACAATCCATACGGGCATCCCGCCGCCTCGGTCTTGGAGGCGCTCGCGGCCGTCGGAAGTCGCACGTTCAGAACTGATGTCGATGGAGCGGTGTGGATCACGGCTCACGCTTCGTCATCGAGAGTCACGATTCATACCATGAAAGAGTGGCTCTTGGCGCCGGTCCGTATCGGGGCTGCCATGATGGGAGCCGAATGGCGAAACCTCTCCCGACTGGGATTCCGCTGGGGAATCCGATAAACGACCCCTCTGGTTTGAACGGAGCCGACCGGTCTTCTGCTCGCGCGACGTGATGGTGTGCCTCCTCACACGCGACGATCCGCCCAAAATTGCGCATCAGAAGAGAGAATATGACGGGTTTTTGTTCGTCCCTGAATACGCGTCAGCCGTTGATCTACCTTAGACTTTTTAGTTTTCGGGGGCATGGCACAAATGCTATCATGGCATAGCATGTGCATGCCTCCTGCGACGGCTCGGCATAATTTATGACACTGCGGAGTTCATGAGATGCCTAAATCAGTACGGATTGTCATTCAGCTCCCGCTGGAACTAAAGCTTCAGTTGGATGAACTGAAGCGGCAGGGCTACACGACCAGCGGCTTCATTCGGGCGATGTTGGAGCGGGAGCTGCAGAAATTCGAGTCGAAACCCTCCGAGCTCAAGCGGCTTCCGATCAGACGATGACGACTATGCGCCGGAAGGGGCCGGCCTGCGCAAAACAGAGTCGCACAGCGACAGCGAATGGGGCGAACACCGAAGGAGAGCAGCGGCGTGCCACGTCTGTCGGACATCATTCGTGAACAACATCAGGCAGCGCCTGTGCCGAGCGTCGCCACCGCCGGCGCGTTTCATGCGTCCGCCCGTCCGGAAGCGGCAGCCGTGGGGGGAGTCGCGGTCCCTACCGATCCGAACTGGTATGACCTGGCGACAGCGGAGTTGTGGCGGCTGGAGCAAACCGTCCGGCAGGGGGCGGCGGTACGGATCGACGCTCTCGCGCAGGTGGCGGCCGGTATCGCGGCGTCGGTGCAGCGGGACGACGCGCTGCTGTTGAAGGTCTTTTCCTGCTCGGACGATCGGGTCCTCGCGACCAATCCTGTTCATGTCGCCATTGTCGCCGTGAAGATCGGGATCGGACTGGAATATGACGCCGTCGCGCTCGAACGCCTGGCCTTGGCGGGACTGCTTCATGACGTGGGCATGTTCGCGTTGCCGGAAACGCTGGTGATGAAACCCGGGGCGCTGACGCCGGAAGAACGGACTCGGGTCCAGACGCACCCTCAACTAGGCTGGCAGATCCTGAACGGACTAGGGCCCAGCCACGGATGGCTAGCGGCCATCGCCAGGCAGGAACACGAACGCTGGAGCGGGCAAGGGTATCCGGAGCGACGGCAAGGCGCCCAAATCGACGACCAAGCGCAATTGATCGGCTTGGCCGACGTGTTCGATGCGATGATCAGCCCCAGACCGTATCGGCGCCGGATGCTGCCGCACCACGCGATCAAACACTTGCTGGTGAACGAGAAACAGGCGTTTTCGCACCATCTGCTCAAGGCGCTTGTCGCGCAACTATCCGTCTATCCGCTTGGCACCGCCGTGCGGCTGAACACTGGGGAAGTCGGCGCGGTGATCCAGGTCAGTCCGCGCCACCCCCTGCGCCCCATACTCCGAATCGAGCAGACCGATAAGACCGAGGGGGCTATGTCAGGACGGGTGATGGATCTCAGCAAAACGACGTTCGTCCACATTGTGGAAGTCTTGAATCCGTCGGATACGAAGTGAGGGCAAAGCCGTGAATGCCAGACACTGGATTGCTCACTCAGCGACTTCCATTCTGCTGGTGACGGCGTGCACGGTCGGTTTAGTAGGGTGCCGGAATCCGGCCCAGTCCACGTTGCCGCCGACGGCGATCACCAGGCCGGCCCAGCCGTTACCGCCGCTGCCCAAAGGCGACGTTTACGCTGACGAAACGGTCGTCAGTTCGGATGCGCTGATCGAACCGGGGGATACGTTGGACGTCACGATCCGGCGCGGAGCGGGGGAGGAAAAATTCAGCGCAACGGTCCGGGAGTCGGGCACGATCAGCCTCTCGTTCATCGAAGTGGCGGTGGCGGGCATGACGGCGATGCAGGCCGAGGCGCGCATCCAGGAGAGCGTGACGCCCTACATGCGCCAGCCGCGGGTCCAGGTGCAATTGAAGAAGAAAGCGTTGCGCGTGAAACGCGTGTTCGTGTTCGGCGACGTCAAGAAACCGGGGATGATTCCGATGTCGCGCAACATGACGGTCCTCCAGGCGCTGGCCATGGCCGAGAATTACAACGAGACGGCGTTGCTGGAGGAGATCCGGATCATCCGCGGCGGCGATCTACAACGGCCGCAGATTCTCACCGCCGACTTGGCCCGACTC
Source organism: Nitrospiraceae bacterium (assembly GCA_037443165.1). Lineage (GTDB taxonomy): Bacteria > Nitrospirota > Nitrospiria > Nitrospirales > Nitrospiraceae > DATLZU01. Next base: position 6,281 of record JBBIOW010000049.1, read on the forward strand.
TACACCTACGGCGACTTCAGCCGGAATCTGCCGTTGGAGGAGAACGATATCGTGTTCGTGCCGCGCGAGCATCTCGGCGACGCGGCGGAAGCGGCCAAGAAGGTGATGCCGATCGTGCAGGCTGCCATCACGCCGTTCTATCCGGCCTTCCTGGTTCCGGCGTTTTTCCCCGGCGCGGTCATCCGATAGCGCGATGGCGTCGGCGCACGTGTCGCGATCACGACAGGATTTATGGCCCAGTACGAACTCGACATCATCGACTACTGGCTGATCATCAAGAAGCGCCGGTATCTCATCCTGTTCACCGCCGCACTGGTCGTCGTCTTTACCTTCGTCTTCTCCCAGATGCTTCAGCCTGAACCGGTCTATGAAGCCACCGCCCGTGTGAAGTTCGACCGGAGCAGCACCGTCGCGCAGCAATTGCTGGAGTCCTTGTCGTTCTCCACCGCCAATGATCTCAGCACCCAGACCGAGTTCATCCGCAGTTTCCCGGTCATGGAACGCGTGGCCCGGGAATTGGGCTTGGTGCCGGCGGATTTGTCCGCGGAGGCCCGCCAGTCCGCCGAGTACCTGAACCGCATCTACGAGCTGGGGCAACGGATCAAGACCGCGAGGGAGCCCGACACCAACATCATCCGGATCACGGCCACGGCCGACCGGCCGGAAACGGCCGAGAAAATGGCCAACGCGGTGGCCAACGCCTATCGCATCGAGAACATCACGGTCCGAAACCGGATGGTGACGGAATCCCGACGGTTCGTCGAGGAACAGTTGGCCGCTCTGGAACGGAAACTCGGCGAGGCGGAGGAGGCACTGCGGGAGTTCAAGGAACGGGAAGGCCAGGTCTTTCTGGCCGATGAAGCTAAGGCCGCCTTGGAGACGTTCACCAAGTTGGAAGAAGAGTACAACGCCGTCCTGCGCCGGAAGGACGAAACCGCCAAACAGATTCAAGCGTTGAGCCAGAGGGACGCCGACTCCGCTGGTAGCCAGACCGGACGGATCTTCACCGAAGAGCCGAACGCGCTCCTGGGGATTCTCAACGCCAAGTTGATGGACCTTCTGCAAGAGCGCTCCACGCTGCTGATCAACTACACAGTGCAGCACCCGAAAGTGCAAGAACTGCAACGCAAGATCGCGAACGTCAAGGCGGAGATGACACGCGAGCTGGCCTCCAAACTGAAGGCGCTGAACGACCGGGAAGCGGCGCTGAAAGCGCAGATCGATCGATATCGCGAGCGGTACCTGGCGTTTCCCAAGGCGGCCATCGAGCTCAACCGTCTCGAGCGCGAAGTCAAAGTCACTTCCGATCTACTCGCTACGCTCAAGATCAAACATCAGGAACTCCAGATCAAAAGCGCCGAGCAGATCGAAGAGGTGACGATCATCGTGCCGGCCGTCGCTCCTGCCGGTCCGATCAACGCGCCCAATACCGAGCTGAACCTCATGATCGGTTCCCTGATGGGCGTCTTCCTGGGCATCGTCCTCGCGTTTGCGCGTGAATCGTTCGATACGTCGATCGGCACGATCGAGGGCGTCGAAGACTTCCTCAAGGTGCCCGTGCTGGGTGTGATCCCGCAGTTCGACGATCGGGACCTGGAAGAAGCGGCGAGGGCGGCTCTGGCGCCGAACACGCCACGCGAGATGGTCGAGAGTTTCTCCAAATTGATCTGTCTGATCGATCCCAAGTCGGTGTTGTCGGAGAGCCTGCGGTCGCTGCGGACCAATATCCAATTCGCGAGCATGGACCGGCGGGTGAAATCCATCCTGTTCACGAGTGCAGGACTTGGGGAAGGGAAGAGCACCTGCGTGATCAACCTCGCGATCACCCTGGCGCAGGAGGGCCAGCGCGTCCTGCTGGTGGACGCCGACCTCCGCCGGCCGATCATCCTTCAGCGGCACGGGAGCGATCGCGAGCCTGGTTTTGCGGATGCCTTGCTGGGCAGCGTTCCCTGGCGGAAGTCGGTGCGATCGGCGACGGACTTGATGCTCGGCACTCTGGGGGTCGATCGTGTGATGGCGAGTCCTGGTCTCGATAACCTCAGTGTGCTGACGAGTGGCTCCTCGTCGGGGAATCCCAGCGAGTTCATGAACCTGAACAAGATCAAAGCCCTGATCTCGGAGATGCAGGAAGAGTACGACGTCGTGCTGTTCGATACCCCGCCCATTCTCCCCGTGACCGACGCCGTCGCGATGAGCTCGCGCGTCGACGGAACCATTCTCGTGTATCAAGTGGGAAGGATCGGGCGGAACGCCTTGAAGCGGGCTAAATTTTTACTCGACCATGCCCAGTCGAACCTGCTCGGCGTGGTGCTGACGAACGTCAGGGCGGAAATCTCCGCCGACGCCGGGCTATACCGGTACGAGTATCGCTGAACCTTGCCGGGGCGTGGGCGGTGAGGGATCGGGATGCAAGCGGCTGGGCGAGAAGCGAGGTGCAAGGAGGATGCATGTCGGGAGTCGCGGCGGGTTCCGGCCGAGGGTTTCCGGTCTTCCGTTTCTGGTCGGATCGGAAACCCGCGCCCGAACGATCGCTCTGGATGCTCCCGGTGCTGCTCGCGGTGCCGCTGGCGCTGTTGCTCGCCGGTACCAGACCGACGACCAGTCTGACGCTGATCGCCGGTGCCATTCCTCTGCTCATCGCGTTTCTCTCTCCTCTCACCGGACTGTATGTCCTGGTCTTCTCCATGTTGCTCGGCCCGGAATTTCTCGTCGGCAGTTTGGGCACCGGGGCGACGATGGGAAGGGGTATCACCCTTCGGTTCGACGACCTGTTGCTCATGCTGGTCGGCCTCGCCTGGCTCGCGCGCGTCGCCGTGTCGAAGGACGCGGCGGCCTTCGTCCGGACGCCCCTCAACCGCACGATCATGCTCTACGTCGCCAGCTGTGTCTTTGCCACGCTTATAGGCGTCCTCACGGGACGGGTCCGGCCGCTTGCAGGGTTTTTCTTCCTCCTGAAGTATTACGAATACTTCTTTCTCTTCTTCATGGCGGTCAACCTCGTTCAGACCCAGACACAGATCAAGCATCTGGTCACCGCCAGCTTGCTCACCTGCGTGGCCGTGTCGCTCTATGCCATCTCGCAGATTCCGTCCGGGGCGCGCGTCTCCGCGCCGTTCGAGGGGCAAGAAGGAGAGCCGAACACCCTGGGCGGCTATCTCGTCTTTATGATGGCCCTCATCTCTGGCCTGTTGGTGACGCGAGGCGCTGTGACGCGGCGTTGGCCCTTGGCCGCTTTATTGGGGATTTGCGGGATCGCGTTGCAGGCGACGCTGTCGCGGGCCTCGTTTCTCGCGGCTGCCGTCGTGGCGCTCGGGGTCATGGTGTTCCTGCGTCGCCGCAGCCCCTTGCTCGTGGTGGTGTTGTTACTGAGCGTAGCTGCAACTCCCTTCCTCGCGCCACGCGCCGTCACGGAGCGGATTCTGTACACCTTCACCCAGCCTGACGAAGAGGGGCAGATCCGAATCGGACACGTGAAGGTCGATACCTCGACGTCGGAGCGCTTGCGCTCCTGGCAGGTGGCGCTGGATCTCTGGAAGCGGTCGCCAGTCTGGGGCCACGGCGTGACCGGCGGCCCGTTCATGGATGCGATGTATCCTCGGGTGCTCACGGAAACCGGTCTCTTGGGGTTGAGCGCCTTCCTGGCGTTGATCTGGGCCGTCTATCGAACCGGCAAGACCGCTTATCACCAGATCCAGGATCCGTACCTACGGGGGGTCGCACTCGGGTTCTTGTTCGGCTTCTTGGGGTTGCTGATCCATGCCATCGGCTCCAACACGTTCATCATCGTGCGCATCATGGAGCCGTTCTGGCTGTATGCGGGGCTGGTGGTGAGGAGCCTGATCTTGACGGGGTCGAGTGGCGGCCCGGCGTGGAATCTCAAACTGACCGAAAGTCGGGCGAACAACCCGTCATCGGCTTGAGAACGGCTGTACCTCCGTACTCCGCATAGGGGACCTCCGAAACTGGCCGAGAAGGGAAATCGTATGACCGGAGGCCGTCAGGGTGTTTCGCTCACACGGGTAACCGGCGTGCTGCTGGCCTGTCGCATGTTGGGCTTTGTGCTATTGCTGGGTAACTCGATCATCCTCGCGCGTGTCCTCGGTGTCGAGGCTCTGGGACAGTACGCGTATGCGATGGGACTCACCGCCATGTTTGGGCTCCTGCCGAATCTTGGCATCAGCACGGTTGTGACGCGCGCAATCGCGCTCGATCCATGGGGAAGTCTGAACACACTCCGGGCGGCGCTGCATGCGCAACGATGGCTTGCGATCCTCGTGTTTGTCGCGGTGATCAGTTTTGCCGCCGTCCTGCCGCAACAACCGGTGCCGTTCGCCTACGTGGCTCTGGCAGCCGCGCAACTTGCGCTGGGTACGCTGAGTTGGCCGTATCTCGCTGTGCTAGGAGGACGCGCGCGCTATGATCGGCTGGCGGTCGCCGAGGTGGTCGTCGGGCTGATGAGTACGAGCTTGATGATCGGGGCCGCGTTGTGGCGACCGAGCGTCGAGGGTTTTCTCTGGACGCAGGTGATCGCATCGGGCGCATCGATCGTCGTCGCGCGGGTGATCGCCGCCCCGCTCCTGCCGGAAACGGCGAGGGAGTCTCTCACCATTCGGGCGCTCTTCAGGCAGGCGATCCCGTTCGGCATCGCAGCACTCGTTCAAGGGTTCTATACCCGTGTGGACATCATGTTGCTGGGACAGCTGGCTTCGCCCGTCTCCGTCGGGCTGTACAGTGCCGCCTATAAGCCGATCAATATGGTCGTCAATTTCGGCTCGGCAGCGGCCGGGACCCTCTTTCCTTTCGTGGTTCAGGAGTCTCGGGCGGGACCGTCGGGCAGCGTTGACCGAGTGATGAGGGTCTTCCTCGTGACGGCACCTGCTTTGGCCTTGGGCCTTACGGGCTGTGCACGGTTGCTGCTCTCGCTGCTCTACGGGTCGGATTTCCGAGCTGCGGCGTCTATCCTCGCGATCCTTGCCTGGTCAGCGGCCGTCAATTGGCTCTACACGCCGCTCAGCATTGTACTGCAAGCCAAGGGGCAGGAGCACCGGTGGGCTCGTGTCCTCGCGCTGGGCTTCGCGGTGAACGTCATTCTGAATCTCTCGATGATCCCTCGATGGGACGGAGCCGGCGCTGCCGCCGCCACCCTGGTTTCAGAGCTCATGGTGCTTGCGACAGCAGCATTTCTGGTCAGTCGAGATGTCGGGATCGCCCTCCCGCGGATCACGGTGGTGTCTGTGGGCGGTGCCGTACTGGTGGCCGGCATGCTCTTGTACCTGCTGTGGCCCGTCGGCGCGTTGCCTGCGACGGCCACGTCCCTGGCCGCTTATGGGGCAGCGTTGTTCTTCCTCCGGGTGGCGTCGACCGACGATGTGCTGAAGTTGCTCGGTCGATTTCGGGAGGCTGTGCACGGGCAGGCCCGCGCATAGCGTGAACGGGATCCGCTCAACGATGACACCATGAAGATTGGAATCGATGCGGGACCGATGCTCGGACGGGGCGGCGTGACCGGATATGTCCGCCCGCTTCTGATGACGCTCTTGACCACCGATCCCGCGCTGGACTACCACCTGTTTCTTCGACGGGGCTGGTTGGATCACGACGGGGCCGGCGATCTGCAACGGATCGCTCCGGTTCACCGTATCCGCATTCCGGATCGATTCTTGTTCATCTTGTGGGACCGGCTTGGATGGAGGCTTCTGGTTGGGCGCGGAATCTGGAGTGAGCTCGATGGCTATCTGGCGACCTGCTTGGTGGCTCCCGCTCTCGAGCGTGGCCGCGTGGTCTCCATCATCTATGACTTGATCCCTCTCCGTCTACCGCATCTCTTTCCGCGGCATCGAGAATTCCGCAGGCAGATCGAGCGACTGGTCCAACGGTCGTCGGCCCTTGTGGCGATCTCCGACCGAACCAAAAATGATCTGGTCGAGCTGATGGGAGTCGACGCGCGCTGCGTTCACGTTGTGTATCCAGGCCGGAGGGAACGTTTCGGGAGCGAGGCTCGCCGGCAAGCTGGTCACGTCGCTCAACGGTATGGTATCGCAGGATCGTACATCCTCTATGTGGGATCGCTGGCACCGCACAAGAACGTCTCGATGTTGCTGCGGGCATATGAGGAGGCCAAGATCGAGGGAAAGATCGAGGCGCAACTGGTGCTGGTCGGCGATCGATGCTGGGGCTCCGAGACACTGCGCGAGCGGCAGGCTTTGAAGGTCCGAGATGACGTCATCGTGACCGGATATGTGCCGGATGAAGATTTGGCGGCGCTCTATGTCGGTGCGGCGGTATTCGTGTTCCCGTCGTTGTACGAAGGCTTCGGGTTGCCGGTCCTGGACGCGATGACAGCGGGGGTCCCCGTGATCGTCTCGAAGAGCGGGTCTTTGCCGGAAGTGGTCGGAGACGCGGGATGCTGCGTCGATGCTCATGATCCCCATGCCTGGGCCACTGCGATGTCGGAGATCCTTACGGATTCGAGGCGACGAGACAGTCTCGCGGCGATGGGACGGACACGATCGTCAGCGTTCAGTTGGAAGAACAGTGCTCAGCAGCTCTCGGCGTTGCTTCGTGCAGTCTGTTCTCGAGACGCCCACGTCGCCGCAGAGGAAGCGGCGGCGTTTTCGTGCTCGAACAGGTGAGCGGAAAGCCGGCCTGAGCACGCATGCAAGTATGCCGACACGAGTCTATGACCACGATTACTTCGAGGGGACGACTCGACGGAGTCCGCCTCACACGCGCGAACTGATCTATCCGCTGGCCGACAGGACCGCCGCGTTCCTGTGCCGCTTCCGTCGACCGAGGCGTGCGTTGGATCTGGGCTGTGCCAAAGGCTTCCTGGTCGAGGCGCTGCTCGCGCATGGTGTCCAGGAGGTGGTGGGAGTCGACATCAGTGTCTATGCGGTATCCCACAGTGAGCCGCTGGCGAAGGAACGGCTCGTTGTGGGCGATGTCTGCGAGGGCATTCCGGTGCGGTCGGAGTCGTGCGATTTGGTGACCGCGCTCGACCTGTTCGAGCATCTCGCGGATCCCTTGCCGGCGTTGCGGGAAATCCGTCGAGTGCTGCGGCCCGGAGGAGCAGCCTATCTGAAGATCTGTCACCCGCGACATCCGAACGCAACTGGAGATCCGACGCATGTCAACGTGCGGCCGCAATCCTACTGGAGGCGTTGCCTTCGAACCACGGGATTCCGCGTTCGGCGGATTTATGAGTCCGACGTGACGGGCATACAGGGAGCCATCGGCCTGTTGAAAGCCTGGGTGCGTCGGTGGCGCGAATGGGCTGTGGTCGGAACGCCTGCAGATTATAAGTTTCTCATCTGGCCAGAAGTGGATCGGTGAGGACGATGCGAATTCTCGTGCTGGCGCCGGCTCCGCCCTCGGATCGGCATGGCGGCGGTGCCTTGCGGATGTTACACATCACGAGATTTCTGGCCGAGCGGTTTGCAGTGGATCTCGTCGCGCCGGCGATCGACGGTGTGCTGGACGCGGAACGGCTGCTGAAAGGCGTGTGCGCGGACCTGGAGTTCGTGCCTCCTGCGCCGGTGTCGTGGTTCCGGCGCGCGGGACACCTCGGACCCTATGTCAAGGATCCGGCGTTGCAGGAGGCCATCCATCGCCGGTTGACCTCTCGCCGCTACGGCGCCGTGCAGCTCGAAAAGCCGGCTATGATTCCGTATCTGCCGCTCGACATCCGGGTGCCGGTCGTGTTGGACGTGTGGGCGTTCGGGTTGACCGGCCCGCTGCGCGCGCTTCGGCAGGCAACCGGTGCGTTGCGCAAGGCCAGAACCTTGATCCAACTGTGCCGCTACGGGTTGTTCGATCTGTTGTGCTGGCCTGCGACGTCTTGCGTGCTGGTGGTGTCCGAGGAGGACCGGATCCGCTGTGAGCGGTCGCGCCGGGGGCGGAAGGCTGTCGTCGTTCCGAACGGCGTGGACTGCGCCGCGATTCGCCCGCGCCAGGATCCAGAGCCTGCAGTGCCGCTCTTGTTGTTCACTGGCGATCTGGGGTTCGAACCGAATGTGGATGCGGCCTGCTATCTGGCGACGCGGGTGTTCCCGGAGATCCGGCGGCTCCGTCAGGATGCGGAACTGCACCTCGTCGGCCGTAATCCGGACGTGCGGGTGCGCAAGCTGGCCGGCGAGCGCATCACCGTGATCGGCGACGTGCCCGACATGGTGCCGCATCTGCACGCCGCCGCGGTCTATGTGGCGCCGCATTTCACCGGAGCCGGAACGAGAACCAAGGTGCTGGAGGCGATGGCGGCCGGGTTGCCGATCGTCACGACGACCATCGGTCTCGAAGGCATCGGCGCCCTGCCCGGACGCGACGTGATCGTCGCCGATGACGCCGATGCCATGATCGCGGCCATCTCGAGATTGCTGGAGAATTCTTCCGAACGGCGGCGATTGGGCATGGCCGCGCGCCGGCTGGTCGAGGCGCAGTACGATTGGCCGCGCTGCCTCGCGCCGCTCGACACCGTGTATCGCTCGCTGTTGGCGCCGCGGGTGGCGGCATGTTGAGCGTGTCGCTCGTCATTCCGGTCCTGAACGCGGCGCGGACTCTGCCGCGCTGTCTGGCGGCGCTCGGCCGGCTCGATCCGAAGCCGGACGAGGTCATTTTTGTCGACAACGGATCATCGGACGGTAGCCAGGGACTCATGAAAGCGTTTGCATGCGATCAGGCGGGATGGGTCGTTCGATGCCTGATTCAGCCTAAACGCGGAGCCTCGGCAGCGAGAAATATGGGGATTCAAGCGGCGGCCGGGGAGGTGATCGCGTTCACCGATGCCGATTGCGAACCGGAGGTGGATTGGTTGAGGGCGCTCGTCGTTCCATTCCGGGATCCAGCCGTCGGAGCCGTCGCCGGGCGGGTCATCGGTGGCGTCGACGGGTCGGTCTTGGAGCTGTTCAGTTCGCTCTATACGCTGCAATCGCCGGCACAGCCGTCGCTCCATACGACCTGGACCCCCTGGACGGGTGGATTCCCGACCGCCAACCTCGCCGTCCGGCGCTCTCTGCTCGAGCAGCTCGGCGGGTTCGACGAAAGCGTGAGGATTTACGGCGAAGACTACGATCTCTGCGCACGACTCTATCGACGAGGAGCAGTCATTGCCTATCGACCCGAGGCGCTCGTGCGTCACTGTCATCGCACCACGCTGGCCGGGCTTCTCCGCCAAGCGTACGGGTTCGGATTGAGCCATGCCTATCTGTTCGGACGTCATCGGCCGAGGGGTCTGTGGGTGGAGCTGCCGCGATGCGCCAGGGTCTGGCGGTCGGCTCCCGTGGACGGATGGGTGGATGGCGCCTCTGCCGATAAAAAGCTGCTTGGGCTCCTGGCGTTGGGGTGGCTCTATCAGCCGCTGTGGTGGCTCGTGCCGCTCTACACCCTGTGGATGATCACGGAGGCGCGGCGCCGGGCTTCTCGTGCCGGCGTGTCGACTCCCATCGCCGTCGCTGCTGGGCTTGCAGCAGTGTTGTTTGCGAAGTCGGCGGCATTGACCGTCGGACGGTGGTGGGGCTCGCTCAAGTATAGAGCCGTCTGCCTGTGAACGGGAACGTATCCGTCATCATCTGTTCGAAAGATCGGCGCGACGATCTGGCGAAAGCTGTCGCATCGGTTCGCCGGTCGGGCAAGACGGGAGAGACGGCCGAGATTGTCGTCGTCGAAGAGACAGATGAGCCCCAAGCGATTCCCGGGGTCCGGTATGTCCCGCTCCCCCGTCGAGGACACGGATTCGGCTACGCTCGCAATGTGGCCGTGAAAGAGGCCGCGGGCGAGCTGTTGCTGTTCATCGACGATGATTGCGAAGCGGCACAGGGATGGGCCGATGAACTGGTCGCCCCGTTCCTCGAGAACCCGGCCGTTCTGGGCGTGGCTGGCGCGGTTTTGGTCAGGGACTGCGGTCTGCTGGGGTACGCCGAGAATATTCTCGGATTTCCCGGCGGCGGCCTACGCTATCTGCATCAGGCGAGGGGACTGGTCGTGCCGACGACCTATCTGTCCACGTGCAACTGCGCCTACCGGCGTGATGCGGTCCTGAACGCCGGCGGGTTTTCTGATGGGGCCAGGGCGGGCGGAGAAGATGCGCTCTTGGCTGAACGAGTGGCAAAGATGGGTCTCTGCGTCTATACGCCGCGAGCCGCAGTCTATCATCGGACCAGAGACCGGTTTGGGGCCATCTTGAGCTGGTTCATGCGACGAGGGTACGGCGAACTGGCCACCTGGGAACAGCATCTGGATCGAGCGTCGTATGCGCGATACCTGTTCTGCAGTTCGTGGACGATCCGAGCTGCGGCGTTCCTGATCCTCGTCTTGGCGTTCCCACCGCTGGTGCGATTCGTTCCCGCCCTGGCGTTGCTGTATTACGGGGTCGTGCTGTGGCGCTTCCGGTTTGCGCGCGCGTATCCGACTCATCGGCGAGCCTGGTGGGTCGTGCCGTTCGTGAAAATGACGATGGACCTTGGTGTGGAAGCCGGGCGATGGAAGTGTCTGCTGGAGCGGAGCAGGCCATGGCGACAGCGCGACCGGTCTTAATGGTCTCCAATCATGCCGAGATCGTCGGCGGGGGAGAAGTCAGTTTTCTTACGCTGCTCGAGGCGCTCGACCGCTCCCGTTGGGCACCCGTCGCCGTGGTGCCAGCCGAGGGCATGGTGGCTCAGCGGTGCCGGACGAGGGGGATCCCGATCCATGTCGTGCCGATGCCGCCTCTCCGATGCCCGGGCCCGAGGCTAGTTCGAAGCGTCGTCTCGCTCGGTCGTCTCATCAGGGGCGCGAACGCCGCCGTCGTACATGCCAACGGTTCGCGGGCGATGGTTTATGCCGGATTGGCCGCTAAATGGGTGGGACGACCGGTGGTCTGGCATGTCCGCGTGGCGGACTCGGATGGATGGCTGGACCGTGTCCTCTTCAGGTTGGCTGATCGGGTGATCGTGAATTCACATGCGGTCGGCCGGCGCTTTGCCTGGGCTGATCCCTGCAAGGTCCTGTGCATCCACAATGGCGTGGACACCGTTCGCTTTGCGCCTAGGCCGGTGTCGAACGACTTGCGCAAGCGACTGGGGTTTGCGGAAGGTGAGCCGGTGGTAGCGAGCGTGGGGCGCTTTGTGGCGTACAAAGGGTACGGCGACCTGCTGGATGCGGCGGTGTTGGTGCAGAAGATCAAGCCCGACACGCATTGGGTGTTGGTGGGTGAAGGAGAGCTCCGGAGCGAATTGGAAGCTCGCAGTCGCGCACTGAACCTGGGCGCATGCGTTCATTTCACCGGCTGGCTCGACGATGTGCGCGATGTCCTGGCTCTGTGCGATGTGTTCGTCTTGCCGTCCCGGGGCGAGCACTTCGGCCGCGTGCTCATCGAAGCCATGGCGATGGGCAAACCGGTCGTCGCAACCGATGAAGGAGGGGTGCCCGAAATCGTCCGTCACGGCGAGACGGGTCTGCTGGTGCCATCTGGCCTGCCGGCAGCGCTAGCCCGGGCGATCCTGACCATCCTCGACGATCCAGCTTACGCGGAGTCGCTGGGGGCGGCAGGACGGGAGCGGGTGGAGCGGGAGTTCAGTTTGTCGCGACATGTGGCCCAGGTCGAACGGCTGTACAGCGGGCTGGCGAAGGAATAGGCGGTTCTCATGGCAACGTGTGTGCTCTGCGGAGGAACCAACTGGCGGATCATCGAGCAGGCTGGAGGGATCTGTGTCGTGCGCTGCGCGTGCAACCTGGTGTTCGTCACGCCGACGCCTTCTCGCGATGCTATCGAGCGGGTCTACGACCGGGAGTACT
>JBBIOW010000050.1:0-17956 GCA_037443165.1 Nitrospiraceae bacterium
CTGCAAGGGCTGAAGCAACGGGTGCAACGCGACGAACCGTCATGAATAATGCGGGTTAATTGCTCAGGAACGGCGGCCGTCCGGGTCGCCGGTGGCGACCGGATGGGCGTGGTGCGGATGAAGGTGGCCGCTCCGATGAGAACGGGCCGGACGGTCGCAGCGGACCGGTTCCCGACTCGGATCGTGATCGGGGTGTAAATGCGTCGCCGGCGCTCGCCCCGTGTGATCGACCGGACGCGACGCCGAGCCGATCTCGGCCGTCTGTTGTTCGGTCAACGTTCTCAGGCGCGCGGTATTTCGGGCCAGTCCAATGACGAGGAACGCCAGCGAGACGAAGAACAGCATGCGCCATGGCGAAGGATCGTCCCACAGGTCCAGCAACGTGATCGTGAGCTCGCGATCCATCAGCATCGACACCATGACGCAGGGAAAGACCACGCCCAGACTCCGTTGCCAGAACGTCTCCTGATTCCATCGCCCCACCGCGACACCTCCCGGGTTCTCGATCGCAAGGCAAAATGAGGCGCGACGATACCAGAAACGAAGCGGCGGTGTCACGCGATTTTTCTCGCCGACCACTCCGGCGCCGCATGGAGGCGCGCGTGTCCACCTATATATTGTGGTGGGGCGGAGGAAGCTGTCGATGACTGTGTCGCGAAGCTGACAGGTGTAGAGGCGATTTCATACAGTCGTCGCCGTGGCGCCGCCGCGATGCGTGCCTTCCTGTCGCAGAACCCGTCTTGCGACGGACCGTGGAACCTCTTGTCCTGCGAGGCTGGAGGCGGCGTATGCTCATGGAGTTTTCCCACGAAGATGAAGAGGTGACGTGGGTGGCATCCACCTTGCTGCGTGGTACGTATGCCCCGTCGTCCCGACCGGAGGCGGGCCCCGGCGTTTTGGCATCTATTTTCCATGTATCCGTCTCGCAAGGAGGTTTCCCATGCAAGTGAACCGAGTTGGTCTGGTCTTCCTCATTGCGCTGGCGACGCTCATCCCTGTCACGGCTTCCTCGCCCGCGTCGGCCGAAATGTACGTCGGCGGGCAGTTGGGGTTCACGATTCCGGAGGATTTGGGCGAGGTCAGGGAAGTCGGAGGAAATATCCGTCTCACCGACCTCGATCTCAACAACTCGTTCACCTACGGCGCCAAGGTCGGCTATTTCCTGGAACAGGCCAAGTGGCTGGGATTTGAAGCCGACCTCTACACGACGACGCCGCATCTCGAAGGGCAGGACGCGACCCGGACGAACGCGGCCGGCGTTTCATCGAATTCCCGAGTCGTCGGGGCGCTGACCAGAGTGACGACCCTGGCCTTCAGCCTCGTGGCGCGCTACCCGGGCGAACGCTTTCAGCCCTATGCCGGCCTTGGCATGGGCGTGTACTTCGCCAAAGCGACCCAGGCCTTCGCCCGCGACACCGATTCGGCTCCGGGGTTCCACCTGCTGGGCGGGGCGCGGTTGTTCGTGAGCAAGGAAGTCGCGTTATTCGGCGAATACAAGTACGACCGGGCGACGTTCCGATTCCGCGATCTCGACATGAACGGCGCCGGGTCCGGCCCCGGGCTGATCGGCGACTATCAGGCGCATACCCTCATGATCGGGATTTCCTATCACTTCTTCTAAGAAATCGTGCTAGGATAGGCCCGTCGCCGGCCGGTCAGGGGCGAGCCGGAAGCACGGGGAGCGTTAGCTGTGGACCTTATCAGGAAGAAGAACGGACCTTCTGCGTCGGAAGAAAACATCACGTTCCTGGCGCGCGGCGTGGAGCTGAGGGGCGCAATCCGCGTCGACGGCACGGTGCGGATCGACGGGCTCCTCGAAGGCGAGATTCACACCAAGGGGACGGTGGTGGTCGGCGACGAGGGCATCGTGCGGGGCACCGTCAACACCGGCACTTTCGTGAGCAGCGGCAAGGTCAAGGCGAACGTGAACGCGACGGAGAAGGTGCAACTGCTGAAGCCGGGCGTATTGATCGGCGAAGTGCGCGCGCCGATCTTCTCGATCGAGGAGGGCGCCTATTTCCAAGGGCTCTCGGACATGGGGCCCTGTCCCTGGACCGACCAGTCGACGCAAGCCTCCGGCAACGTGCACGACCTCACCGCCCACCGCAGCAAAGTTCCGGCCGTCTCCGAGAAGCGGTCCGATCTCTGACGCGCACTCTTCCCGTCTTATCGTCGTTTCTTTCGACCGGCATTCGTGCGGCCGTGGCCGCTCCGTCCGGTCCGCAGCCCGCCCGACGCCCGTCGGGCGGAGAGCGGAGTCGGCCGGATTCCCTTCAACCGGCGAAGGTCCTCCAGGACCGGCATCTCCTCGAAGTCGTTCTCGGTCAGCCGATCCCACGCGACGCCTGCCGGCGGAGGCGGCGGATTCGCGACGGTGATCGTCTGCGTCGGGGTGACGATGACCGAGAGCGGGAGATCGGTCTCATCCCGGGGAAACTCGTCGACGAGCTGCAGGTCGTGAACGGTGGTCGCGACCGGCACCGGCGGATGGCCGAGTTCGCGGAGGATCGCGTATTCCAGATCGCTGTAGCCTTCGCCTTTGCCGCACCGCCGCCCCTCGCGCGTGACGGCGACCGATCCGCACACGATCGCATCCAGCCTGGGCAGGTCTGTCAGCGGCACCTCTTCCGCCCATGCCCGGCTGGTCGAGAGCGCCGCCGCCTCGGCGATCTTGTTTTCCGGGATCTCGGCGGGATCGAGCCGCGTGAAGCCGGCCCGCAGGCGCGGCGTCGGCACGAACACGAGAATGCCCCGGCGAAGCGCTTCGTCGCGGACGTACCGTTGCGGCGCGTCCGGGTTCACCTTGATCCGCTTGGCCGTCTTCCACGGCTCCAGCTCGAACAGGCGCCGCGCCGCTTCTTTTGCGCCGGCGAAGTTGGGAATGCGCCCGTGCGGAGGAAACGGGAAGCGGGCCGCCCCGTTCTGCTGCAACCGATCCCAGACCGCCTGCCGCGCGTCGGCTTTCGTCGCAAATCGCTGCGCACCCAAGGTTCGTGACAAGGCCTGACCTTTCTGCTATCTAGGAGCCTCCGGCGGTGACCCGGTGCTCCGGCCTGCACAAGCGGAACTCGCCGGTCACGCCTATCCCGCGACACGATGGCCGCATGACCCGACAACAACTCTTCTCGATCGCCTTCTTCGCCGTGCTGGTGCTGTTGCTGTACCAGATCGGGCTGATGTTCCGTCCGTTCCTCTTTCCCATTCTGTGGGCAATCATTCTGGCACACCTGACCTTTCCGATTCACGCGAGGCTTTCATCCTGGCTGCGCGGCAGGGAGACCCTCTCCGCGGCGCTGCTGACGCTGGCCATCATCGCGCTCGTCGTGGTGCCGCTGCTGCTTCTAGGTGTGATGCTGGTCAAGGAAGCGCGCGGCGCGGAACAGGCGGTGAGGGGCTGGATCGCGTCCGGCGGTATCGAACGGCTGCGCGACCAGTTGGCGCGATTGCCGATCGGAGGGGATCTGTTCAGGGACGCGATCAGGCAGGCCGAAACGAAGCAGGGGAACCTGGAGTCGTTCTTCCTCTCCAGCGTGAGGACGGTGAGCGAGTTCCTGGTCAATGAAGTGAGCGACCTCATCCGGAACGTGTTCCTCCTCGTCGCGGATTTTCTGGTCATGGTCGTCACCCTGTTTTTCTTCTTCAAGGACGGCAGGCGATGGCTGTCTTCGGCGTACGAACTCATTCCACTCGATGCCGCGCACAAACGGAAAATCTTCCTGCGGTTGGATCAAACGGTCCGGGCGGTGGTGAAGGGGTTGTTGCTGACCGCCATCGCCCAGGGGCTCCTGGCCGGCTCGGCATATTGGGCGCTCAACGTGCCGTTTCCAGTCGTGCTCACGGCGCTGACGATGCTGCTCGCGCCGTTGCCGTTCGGGGGAACGGCGTTGGTATGGGTGCCCGTCGCGCTGTATCTCTTCTGGGTCGGGCCGGTCGGGAAGGCGCTGGTGATGCTGGCGTGGGGCGCCGGCGTCGTCACCATGGTGGATAACATTCTCAAGCCCGTATTGATCGGGCAGGGCGCGCAGATTCCGGTCTTCCTCCTGATGTTCAGCGTGCTCGGCGGACTCGCGTTGTACGGCGTGATCGGCATCTTCCTCGGCCCGATCCTGGCCGGCCTGCTGATCACGACCCTCCAGATCTACCGCGAGGAATACTACAGCCAGGACGCGCCGGCCTCCGCGTCAGAGACAGGCTGTTAACCCGGCATCGCCTTCTCTCACTCCAGCGGGATCGTGATCGCGATGCCGCCCATCACGTCGTTCAGCTTGAAATCGCGCTTGGGGCTCAACGGGTGGCTGTTGTGACAGCTCACGCAGGCCTTCGAGACGGCGCGGTCGGCGTACACGGCCTGAAAATATCGTTTGCGGCCGCTCGTAACGATGCCGGTGAACGGGCGGTCGGGGTGAGCGGCGACCGCTTCCAACGCCTGCCGTTCCAGCGGGGTCGCCGGCGCATTCCGTTGGTAGATCGGCCACAGGCTGACCAGCCGGTAGCGGATTCCGCCGCCGCCTTCGGCGACCAGTTTGCCGGAATGCTGGAGGAACTGAGCGGGCAAAGGCAGCGCGTTGTTCTGCTCCCAATGTTCTTCGGCGGACACAATGCCCTTCTCCTGCATGCGGTTGACGACCATCGTCGTGTAGATGGTGCGATCCGCCTCGATCACCGCGTGCACGTACTCAGCGACCTTCTCGGGCGGGATGCCGGCCGGAAGGCTGCCGGCGTCTTTGGCGTGCAACGCGACGGTGGCAATACCGAGACCTGCCACGACGGCGGCGAGCGCGCAGCAGCCGCCCGCTCTCCTGAACCCGTTCATGACGTCCGTTCCTCCTTCTGCGAGGGGGCGTCGACGGCGGGAAGGGTGATCCAGCAGGTGACGCCCTGTCCTTCCACGCTTTCCAGGCGGATGTCGCCGCCGAACTTGAGGACGATGCGCTTCGCGATCGTGAGGCCGAGCCCGGACCCTTCGCCCTGCGGTTTGGTGGTAAAGAAGGGATCGAAGACCTTGGGCAGGTGCGCTTGCGGGATACCCGGACCGGTGTCGCGGATCATGATGGTGATCGCCGATGCGTTGCGTTCCGTGCGCAGCACCAGCGAGCCCTTGCCGCTCATGGCCTGGACGGCGTTGGCCAGGACGTTGACGAACGCCTGGCGAAGCTCGTCGGGCAGGGCGCTGATGAGCAGGTGCGGCTGATAGTATTTCTGAATCTCGACACCGAGGGTCTCGGACCCACTCTGTACGATTGCCCAGGCCTGATCGAGTTGCGCGTTCACGTCCACGGGCACGCGCTGGTCCTTAGCCTCCCGGATCGTCTGGCCGGCAAAATCGCGGATGACGGCGGCCATCCGCCGGCCGTGTTCGACGATGTCTCTGGCATAGGATTTGATCCGGCCCAGGTCCGTCTCTTCCTGGATGGCCTCGCCGAGTCCGAGAATGCCGAACAACGGGTTGTTCAATTCGTGCCCGATGCCGGCCGTGAGCACGCCGAGGCTGCCGGATTTCTCCGCCTGAATGAGCTGATCCTGCAGGCGGCTCTCTTCGGTCGCATCCCGCAGGACGAGCCCGATCCGCCGACCCTCACCGGGGCGGCCGCCCAGACTGAACCATTCATACCGGTAGAGGTGTCGGCCGAGTTGGAGTTCGCGCCGTCCGCCTCGCGTGGAATGGGCCAGCGCGGGCGCGAGCGGGTCGCGGGCCTCACCCAACGGGCCGATGTCCGACGCGCCGGCCTTCTCGAGCGACCCGTTGCCGGCGCTCAGGAGTTCCTGGCGCAGCCGTTGCTGCACGGTCGGGTTGACGCGCAGCAGGTCGAACAGCGTGGTCGGGCGCGGTTCGTCGCCTTCCGCCAGCGTGAACGCGTCCTTACAGGCTCGATTCATGTATTGGACCTGCTCGGCCTGGTCGACCATGACGATGGGGGTCGGCACGGCGTCAAGGATCTGATCCGTCGATTTCTGCAGGTACTGGACTTCCTGGCTTTTTAATTCCACTTGGGTGGTCAATCCGGCGAAGGCGGCTTCCAGTTGAGCGTTCATCCGATTGATCTCTTCGGCCAAATCTTCAAGCTCGTCGCCGGTCCGGATGGTGAGCCGATCGCGCAATTCGCCACGACCGATCGACCGCGCCGCTTCCTGTAATTGACGAACCGGGGTGACGATCCGGCCGGCGGCGAAAGAGCCCAGCATGATCAGCAGCCCAACGGCGACCAGACCGAATACGGAAAGCCAGGTGAAGAGATGGCGGATGGGCGCGAACAGCTCGCTCGAGGATTGCCAGACGAATGTATGCCAGGCGGTGTCGGAGGAGCCGTTGGTGGCCCGGCTCGTTTCTGGCAGCGGCGCGAAGCCGATGATGGACGACGTCCGGCCGCCGTGCCCGTCGCTGGGCGCGTTCACCCAGCCGGGCTCCAGCGGCGTGACGAGTGGGATCAGCGCGGTGTCCGCCAGACGTACGCCGGTGGGCAGGATCGGACAGTTCATCACGATGCCCCGGCTGTCGATCAACATCACATGGCCGGTCTTGCCGAACCGGATCGGCGTGATGGAGGGCGAGAAGAATTCCTTTGCGTCCAGGATGCGGTGGAGGACGCCGATCGCTTCGTAGCGGATGCTGTCCATCACCGGCACCGACAGGGTGAAGACGTAGGTCCCGACACGGTCGTCGAACGCCACGTCTTCGATGTAGATGGTGCCGACACCTTTGTTGAAGGCGCCTTGCCACCACACAGTTCCGCCGTTGGCGTAGGGGACGTCTGCGTTCAGGCTCGCCACCAGGTTGCCTATCTTGTCCGTCAGGAACAGAGCCTTGGTGGCGGAGCGCACCGCCTGCGGCAAGGGTTGCCCGGGATCGCCGTTCGAACCGGTGTAGTACTGGCGCAGGAGTCGCGCGAGCTTGTTGTCGGTGAGGTCTTTGATCAAGGCCGGATCGCGGGCCTGCCACCGGGCCGCCTGCGCCTGAGTTTCCGGGAGGGCTTCGATCCGGTCCCGCCGCCTCTCCAATTCGGCGACGATAACGGGATCGAGCGCGATGCGCGAGGTGCGGGCGATCTCCTCGCCGACAACGAGATCGAGCTTCCGGGCCGTCTCGGTGGCGAGGGCCTTGAAGCTTTCGCCGCTGACCTCGCGGATTTCGCGGGAACCCTGCAGGAAGGCCATGAGGAGGCCGGCGAAGAGGGGCACCACACCCACCAACAGCATGGAGAGGATGAGCTTGCCCTTCAACCCCCAATGGAGGTGGCGTCCTGTGAGCGGTCCGTCACGGATCATGGTCTGTTCTCCGGCGGAACCGGTTCGGCCGGAGGGAGTTCGATGCGGAACGTACAACCGGCGCCCGCGCGGCTGTCCACATGGATCTTGCCGTGCAACTTCGTGACGACGGCCTTCGCATTGTACAGGCCCAAGCCCGTGCCTTTCCCCGGCGGCTTCGTCGTGAAGAACGGCTCAAAAATCCGCCCGATCAGGTCCTGCGGGATGCCGCACCCGGTGTCCGACACGCTGGCGGTCACGACTCCGTTCTCGCGGCCGGTCCGGAGCGTGAGCGTGCCCCCCTGCGCCATCGCCTGGACGGCGTTGGAGATGAGGTTCACGAAGACGTGCAACAGCTCGTCCGGGTTCCCCGTCACGATCGGCCCTGGCGCATAACGCCGCACCACTGTGATGTCCTGAAAAGCGACGGCATGGCGGGCGATCTTCAGTGCCTCGTCCAGCTTGGCGTTCAGATCGACGTGCGCGGATTCTTCGCCGACGGATCGCCTCGCGTAGCGCGTGAGATCGCGGCAGATCGCGCTGGTGCGGTTGACGGCCTGGATGATGTCCCGCGCGTGCTCCCGCACGACCGCCGGGTCCTGTTCTTCGAGCAGATTCTCGGCGAGACCCAGGATCAGTTGCAAGGGATTGTTGATGTCGTGCGCGATACCGGCGGCGAACGAGCCCAGTCCGGCTAGCTTCTCGGCATGGAAGAGCTCGGCCTGCAGTTTGGTCTGGTGTTGAATCAGAGTCCAGAGCAGTCGGGCGACCGCGCCGCTCAGCACCTCGGCGCCGGGACCCTTGTGGGCGAGGACGAACCGCTCCATCTCGGGGTCCCCCGTAACGTCCAGGATGAGACTGACGCCGTGATTCGCGATGAGATCACGGACTCCGTCGGTGACCGGAATGTTCAGGTCCCTCGCCCGCTGCAGGCCGGGCGCCAGAGGATTTTTGTCCGTGATCCCGACGATGACCATGCCCGGAACCTGGTGCAACAGATCCAGGAGGGCGGTCCCGCCCTTGCCGGCGCCCAGTATGGCCACCTTCGTGGTGTGGGATGGAGCCATCGCGCGCACGCTTGTTCGCCGACCCGGTGGCGTACCGAAGGCGGGGACGTCCCACGCCGCTCCGTCGCCTTCCGAAGGAGAAACCGTCTCTCCTCCGGAAGGGGAGGGATCAGGGAGAGATCGACTCGTCAGAGATGCGCGATCTCCCGCTGTTCCATGGCGCGGGCGACGGCGGCCTTCAATTTGTCGCCTTCCACCGGTTTGACCAGGTAGTCCACCACGCCGTCTCGCATGAACGATGTCGCCATGTCGGTGTCGGGAAAGCCGGTCAGCACGATCAGGGAAACACGCGGGTATTCTTTCCGGAAGTACGCGATGGCTTCCACGCCGTTGATCTTGGGCATGCGGATGTCGCAGATCACGACGTCCAACATTATGCGATTTTCGCCCGTGTTGATGATTTCGATGGCCTTCTCTCCGTTCTCCGCTTCGAGTACGTCGTAGCCGCCCTTCTGCAAGGTCATGCGCACCACTTTTCGGATATCCGGTTCGTCATCGACTACGAGGACGCGGCCGTTGCCGGTTGAGGAACCGAAAAGAAGATCCGTTTTATACTCCGTCATGTGATCCTCCTGTCTGTTGAGGTGCACTGCGCCGCTGCCCGACCCGACTCGAGCGTCGCCTTCCCACAACGCAACATCGATGCCGTCGCACATCCGGGCGGATGGATTCGGGTTTTCCGCAAGTTACAGCGAGATGTTGGCTCACCGGCCTGGGCTGCTGGTTGAGATCAGCCATGCACGCGCGAAAAGCACCACCCTTCAGGCGCGCTCGAGGCACCGTGACGTCCGATCCGGCGGCATAGTCGCGTGGTTACCGCGACCAGATGCTCCGGATGACCAACACCATTCCGACCGCGATGAGCGCGATCGCCGTCACGATTGTGAGCGTCATGCTCCAACCCTCCTGCCGCGCGGCTCATGACGTTGTTGGAGTTCGACAACGGCAACATCCGTACCAGCACCACTCTTGATGATGATCGAGACCGGTGCGCGTCAGAAAGTTGCAGATTTTCAAGAAGGTTCGCACGGGCGTGACGATCGCTTGCTCCGTGCGCAGTCTCCCGGAGTGCGAGGTGAAGCGTATCGAAACCGATACCCTGGCGTATACGATTCGATAACAGTCATCATGAGCCTCAGGCTCACCCTGCAGAATGAAAATGTCCCCTCACCCGGCGCTCTCCCACCAGGGGAGAGGAAACGAGGATAAGCTGGAGCTATTGACTATTCGCTATTTGCTGCTGGCTATTTCCAGAGCGGGGAATTGCGTTTGCCGCGGTGAGTGGAGTATTTTTACGACGTTCCTTCGGGCCCGATGATCACGCAGGACGCGCTGACCGACTATATTCGGCAGGTCATGCCAGATGCGACGGTGTCGGTGACCGATCGCACCGGGAGGATGGACCATCTCATCATCACGGTGGTGTCGGATCACTTTAAGGGCAAGAATCTGCTGGACCGGCACCGCATGGTTTACCAGGCCCTGGCAGAGCCGATGAAAGACGGCCGGATCCATGCGTTAGAGATTACCACTCGGACGAGTGATGAGACGTGAGTTCTAGCTAAGAGCCGATGGCTCATAGCTGGCAGTCGACGGCTGACAACTGAGCGCTGAGGTCTGACCACTGATGGCCGAGAGATGTCGGCTGGTTTATGGAGGGTGCATATGGCTGACCCGATTGAAGAGGAAATCCAGCGCGAGATCAAAACCCACAAGATCCTGATCTATGGGAAAGGGACAAAGACGATGCCCATGTGCGGATTTACCCGCGAGACGATGCAATTTTTCGACAAGTACGGCTATCCCTACGAAGTCATCGACGTGCTATCGAATCCCGCCAAGCGCGAAGCCCTGACCAAGATGACCAACTGGCCGACGCTCCCCAAGGTCTTCATCGACGGCCAGTTCTACGGCGATACCGATATCCTCGATCCCATGGAAAAGAAGGGAGAGGTCGAGCCGCTGCTCAAGAAAGCATTCGGTCGTTAACATTCTCAACGCCGAAGTCTGAATAGACCGCAAAGTGCGTCCAGCACTTCGAGTTCTGCACTCAGCCTTCGCGCTCAGCATCGGCTGAGCGCTTCCCACGCCGACTTTTCGCGTTTCATCAAATAGAATTGTTCTACGATGTGCTCCGCTGCGGCGTTATCATGGCGGCGGAAAGATGGTGGCTTTGTTTCCTGTGCGGAAGGCACGCCGAGGGAGAAAGAATGCTGAAAGGTCGTCTATCGAATCGACTGCTCGAGGCTACCCTCCTGGGGCTCGGACTACTCCTGGGTCCGGCTATGATTCAGGCCGAAACGGGAGCCCCGGCCGTTCATTGGGGCGCGTTGGCCTATCCGGACCAATCGCCGATGCTGGCGCTCACGGGGAATTTCAATCGGTTCACCGAATTCAACGGCGAGGGGCGACGCTTCAACAATATCAGGGAGACGATGGGGTTCAATTTCGCCTCCATCAGTTGGACCGAACACTGGAAGCGCTGGGAGAACTGGAGCACGAATCTGACCGTCGGCGCCGGCCCGACGGGAAACCAGCCGACCGGTTATCTGCAGAACGAGTTCATCCATGACGCCGTATGGGGCATTCCCAAGGTGCCGGTGGCGCGACTCCGGGAAGAGACCGACTTCATGATCGACGGATCGGTCACGCGGTGGATCGATCTGGGTGACTGGCGGAACGGGCTCTTTGCCGGCGGCGGTGTCTCGACCGGCAGTCTCTATCACGAGGGGTTCGCACGAGCCGGGTTCTGTCGCGCGCCGATCGGGTCGTGGCTGGTTCCTGCACCCTGGGAACAGGCGGTTCCTGTTCTCGGTTGGCTGAAGGGATTTCACCTGTCTGGGATGGTGCGCTACGGCCGCCTGTACTCGGGCGCCGCCTTTCGCGAGGTCTCGCCGGAATCCTACCTGGCTCAGGCCTCGATCAGTTGGGGCATCTACGATCCCGCTGACAGGTCTCCATTCTTCGAGATCGAAATCGGGGCGACCATCGATTCCGGCCTTTTCGCCGACTTGAAAGGCAACGCCTTGGAAGAGCGGTTCTGGACCGCTGCGGTGCGGATCAGGCGGTTCACGTTCGAAACCTGGAACGATCAGTTGAATCGTCAGGATTACGGACCGACCTACGGCTTCGCGATCAGTTACGACTTCTATTCGGCCTTGCCGGCGTCGCTGCAATGGCGATAGCTCATTTCCTCCCCTTTGTAAGGGGAGGAAAGGTGGGGTAGGGCTTCCTCAAGGGTCTGCCTGCGGCACACCTTTCCAAGGTCCGAAATGGAGCGAACCATGCCGGGCGAGTAGCCGGTCGACGTGTTTCAACGGCTCCTGTTTGGCCGGAGAGAATTCCCGGGCGATAATAGCTCATGGCCGCTAAGTCCCGTTCGCATGCAGGCAGAGTTGCTTCGCTAAAGAAGCGCGTGCGCCGGATTCGCCTTGCGGCCAAGCGTGTCGCTCGGACGTGCCGGCGAGTCATGCGGGCGTTGCGGGCCTCGCCGGTGACGGTCCGAGTCCTCGTCGGCGCGAGCGTTGTCCTGACGGCGTGGCTGGCGGTCAACTGGGTCTATCAGGTGATCCTCAAGCCGACTGAACTGTTCTTTCCGATGGACGGCGTGCTCGCCAAGAGCCCCCCTGAGACGTGGCGGGAGTACGGGCCGCTCTTCCGCGAACATTCCACCGCCGTCATCACGCCAGAGCTGCTGGCCGCGCTCGCCCAGGTGGAAGGTGGGGGCAACCCGGTCGCGCGGACGTACTGGCGGGCGCGTCCGGCCCAGAACCCCTTCGAAGTCTACAAACCCGCATCGAGCGCGGTCGGCATGTATCAGATCACCGACGCGACCTTCCACGAGGCGAAGCGCTACTGCATTCACAACCACATGGTGGTCGAAGACGGGTCTTGGCACGACATGAGATCATGTTGGTTCAACAGCCTCTACACCCGCGTCCTGCCGAGCCATGCCGTCGAGCTGACCGCGGCCCTGCTGGACCGCGCCGTCGCGAATGCGACGGCGCACCAGCGGAAGGCCGCTACGCTCCAGCAGAAGCAGGATCTGGCGGCGGTCATTCACCTCTGCGGGGCCGGGGCGGGCGAAGCCTATGCCGAGCGCGGCTTCCGATTGACCCCCAAGCAGCAATGCGGCGACCATGACGTCCGCCGCTACCTTGCCCGGGTCAACGCGATGAAGCGGCAGTTCGCCCGCCTGTCGGCCGGCGGCTAGCGGGTTTGACCCGTTCGTGCCGGTATCCACTGTCACTATCCCGCAATGAGGCTCGCCCACAATCGTTCCTGATGCACTCGCCGCTCGGTTTGATATCCCTGCTCCGTTCGGCCGCCGCTCATTCGCAGCGGATGGCTATTGAGGCGGAGAGTGAGGATTATCACGGGTGCCGTTGTAATGGAGCCCGTGATACGCTCGTTCAGCGGGCGAGGCACCGAGGACATCTTTGACGGTGCCGAGACCGCCGCTGCCCGAAGAGCTTATCCCCGGAATCTGTGGCGAGTTGCCAGGCGGAAGCTCGATCAGATCAATCGAGTGAAAGACCTCAGCGAGCTTGCTGTTCCGCCGGGGAATCGCCTCGAACGCTTGCGCGGCGGCCGAAACGGGCAGCACAGCATCAGGATCAACGATCAATATCGGATTTGCTTCGGATGGGAAGCGGGAGATGCCCGCGAGGCTGAGATCACAGACGAC
Source organism: Nitrospiraceae bacterium (assembly GCA_037443165.1). GTDB lineage: Bacteria > Nitrospirota > Nitrospiria > Nitrospirales > Nitrospiraceae > DATLZU01. The sequence continues at coordinate 12,997 of JBBIOW010000050.1, forward strand.
CACTAAGCGTCGAGCCGCTGCAGAACGGCGTGATCGTTCGCGAGAGTTTATCGGTCGTCGTCTGCCTCGTCAGCGGCCACCGACTCGTCCCGGCGAAATGTCACTGGAGGAGTTCATTAAGTCCCTAGGCATTACTCAGCCGGAATTGGCGGCCCGTCTGGGCGTCTCATTTCCCCGGCTCAACGAGATCATTCGTAGCAAGCGGGCGATCACGTCCGACATGGCGCTTCGGTTGGCACGGGTCCTGGGGATGCCCGCCGACTTCTGGCTCGGCTTGCAATTGGACTGGTATCTCTGAGAGGAGAAGAAAAGGGGTCGGGAGTCTTTTCCATGCCGATGCCACGCCGGAGCGAGCGCCTCCTCGGATATTCGGCGGTGCAGCCAAGGTCGCTGAGACAAGAAAAAGGCTCCCGACCCCTTTTCTATCTTCCCCTTTTCTATCTTCGGCCTCACATTCATCATTCGCCGCGTCCCAGGCGGTGTCAGATTCCCCAGCCCCCGCTCACCTGAATATTGGCCCCGTTCACGTACCGCGCGTCCTCTGACAAGAGGAACCGCACGATGGCCACGGTGTCGGAGACATTCCCGACGTAGCCGGCGGGGATGCGCTTGACCATGCCGGCCAGTTCTTCGGGCGGGGCGCTGCCGGAGTCGATGAAGCCGGGCGAGATCGCGTTGACCGTGATGCCATGCGGCGCCAGCAACCTGGCCAGGGTTCTGGTCAGGATGAGGACGCCCGCCTTGGCAATGTAATGCGCCGTCACGTCCGGCTGGGCCACCATCTGGTCGGCGTTTGCCATGCTGAAATTGATGATCCGGCCGAATTTCCTCGCTTTCATCCCAGGCGCCACGGCTTGAGCCAGATAAAAGATCGGATGCAGGTTGCCGGCGAACATCTCCTGCCACCCAGCCGGAGTTTCTTCGAACAGGTTCACGCGATGGTACGGGCCGGCGCAGTTGATCAACGCGTCGATCCGCCCCCACTGCCGTTCGACCTGGGCGGCGAAGGTCTTGGCCGCGGTCGGGTCCGACACGTCGCACCGGACGGCTAACGCCTGGCCGCCGCGTTCGGCGATGCCGGCGCGGGTCTTGTCGGCCTCGGCTTCGCTGGTCCGATAGCAGACGGCGACGGCCCAGTGTTGGGCGGCCAGGTCCAGGGCGATGGCCCGGCCGATGCCCTTCACACCTCCGGTAATCAGTGCGACGCGGGTGTTCATGACGCATCCTCCCTTCGCGATATGGGCGGCTGGTCGACGACGGCGCGGAGTCCGGCCGTCGCGCACACAATCCGGTTCCGTCCTGTCGCCTTTGCTTGATAGAGCATCTCGTCAGCCGCGCGGATCAAGTCCGGCACGGAACGCGCGTGCGTCGGATAGGTGGCGACGCCGACGCTGACGGTGATGTGATCGGGGGCAGCCGGCGCCAGTTGGCGGAGTGACAAACCGGCGACCGCGATCCGCAAACGTTCGGCTACCGCCGCGGCACCGTTGATGTCCGTCTGGGGCAAGACCACCGTGAATTCCTCGCCGCCGTATCGGGCCAACACGTCGCTTTCCTTGAGCGCACGGTTGAGCGTGGCCGCGACGGTCTTCAACACCAGGTCACCGACCTGATGCCCATAGGTGTCGTTCACCTGCTTAAAATGATCGAGGTCCAGCATCAAGAGGCTCACGATCTGCCCTTTGCGGCGTTCGTCCGGCAGGATCATCTTCGCCAGAAATTCTTCCAGGAACCGCCGGTTATAGGCGCCGGTCAATTCGTCGATCAACGCCCGCCGCTTGGCGCGCTCCAGGTGTTGGATATGTCCGATCATCGGCGCCGCGACGCTGACGAGCGCCTCGACCCACTGGCGCGTCTCGTCCGTCCAACAGCGGGGGACCGAACCAGCCAGATGTACGACGCCGATGGTGTGGCCGCCCATCACCAGCGGGATGCACCAGTAGGAGCCTGGCCCGTCGTTCGACAGACTGAAGGAACAGGTCAGGCACTGAGTCACATCCTCGACCTTGTACTCGCGCCCAGCCCGAATGACCGGACAGTGGGATGGGCGATCCCACACGGGATAAGAATCCACGCGCAGCTCGTCCCGCTTGGGCGACGACCACACCAGCTCCAGATGATCCTCCGAGCGGTTCAGCCGCAGGATCAGAATTTGGCGCAGCGGCAGCGCCTGATGCAAGGTGTGGCTGAGCGTCCGGTAGACCTCTTCTTCCGAAATGGCCTGCTGAATCACCTGCGTTTTTTCATGGAGTTCCATCAAGCGGCGGTTCAGCGACGTCAACGCGTCGGCCTGGCGCTGGAGCTCCTGCGCGCGCTCACGCTGGTTCGCGACGATGGTTTCGTGCATGCGCCGGAACTCGCGCCAGACGGTCCGCACTTCTTCTCCCATGGCGGTGTCGGTCCATTCCGTCAGAGGCGGAGGCTCGCGGACGTGGCCTCGGTCCTCAGCGATATCCCGCATCCGAGCCGCCAGGTGCGTGAGGGGCGTCGTCACCACGTGACGCGTGGCGAATACCACGAGGCCGAGGATGAGCACGCCGGCGCCGATGCCGGAGCCGAGCAGGATCAACTGGTCTTGCTTCACCGCTTGCAGCGACGCGTCGATGGGGACGATCAGTTCGATGCCGCCGATCAGGCCGTTCAGACGGAAATCGCGTTTGGGGCTGGCCTCATGGCTGTTGTGGCAGGTCACGCAATTCGCGAGCACGGCCCGATCCGCGGCCAGAAACCGGATGAGTTCCGAGCCGCCCAGGGTGTCGCGCCGGCTGTAAATGCGGTCGCCGTTCTGGGCCAAAAACCGGAATCCTTCCTGGTGAAACGTGTCAGTCGCGGCGTGTTCATGGTTGATCGGCCAAGGGCTGATCAGTCGGAGGCGGTAAGACTGGGGAGTCAGGACCATCATGTCCGTGACATCCTGCATCAGTGCGGAGGGGAGCGGCGGCGCAGAGGCCAGGCGGTGATAGTCGGCCTGGACCTGTGCACCGGCCTTGAGCAGGCGCGGGAGGACGCCGGTCAGGTAGGCGTGACGCTCCGTCCGTACCTGTGCGAGCAGCGCCTCTCCGGCGGTCGTGATCTGCTGTTCCAACAACCGGACCTTCTGTCGTCCCGGCAGATACCAGGCGACGATCACCAGCGCCAACATCAAAACCGGGGCAATGAGCAGGAGCAGTTTGGCGGTGACCGACCAGTGGCGTGAACCCAGAGGATCCGGCGCGGCCGGGGTCGCGTAAGGCTCGGAAGGAGAAGGGAACGGCGTCATGGTTGGTTCCCCATCGACCGGGCGCCGGTTTCCCCCTGCGACTGAGGCAGACGGGTCCGGAGACGATCGGCAATGAGCCGGAGCTCGCCGGCGGTGCGTGGTGACAGGCCTGTGGCGAGAGGCGAGGAGCAAGGGGTGGCGCCTCGCACCTCTCGCCCTATGCCGGCTTCTTCGATCAGGGCGAAGAGGTCGTCGATTGTGTCGATGTCGCGGTGAGCGGGCAACAGCCCCGTCTTGAATCCAAGCCGATCGGCCTTCTGCCGCGTGAGGTCGAGCACCCGATCGGTGGACCAAGGAATATCCACGAACAGCTCGGGCGCCGGTCGCTTCAGCCCCACCAGATAGTAGCCTCCGTCGCAGGCCGGCCCCAGGACCAGATCATGGTCTGCGAGCACCGCTAGCGCGTCGCGGTAGGTCTCCAACGGAAGCGATGGAACGTCCGTCCCGACGAGCAGCACCTGCTTGTATCCCGATGAAAACACCGTCGAGTATGCATGGGCCATGCGGGCCCCCAGATCTTCGCCCATCTGATCCAGCAGCTTCACCCCGTGCCGCTCCTCCAGGATCTTAAAGAAGACGTGCCGGGCGGACGGCGCGCAGGCCAGGTAGCGGTCCAGCGGGAGGCGGTGTTTGGCGATCGCGGTCTTGCTGCGCTCCAAGGTGTCAAGGACAAAGCTTCCGTGTAGGCTGGCGGCTTCGTCGGGCGTCAACGGTGGGCAGAGGCGTGTCTTGACCTGGCCCGCGATCGGAGCCTTCGCGAAGATGATCAGGGCGCTCTTCAAAGACGTGATAGGCGATGCGTGACGCGTGAAGGGTGAAGAGTCGTGACGTGGGTCACCTCTTGCTTGGGGAAATGCAATGGGTCCCGGTGACGTGTCACGAGACGAGTTACCTGACTGCGGCATAGAAATCCTTGAGGCGATGAGGGCTGACCCCGAGCCAATAGAGCAACCGCAGCGTCCACATCAGCAGAATCGTGCGAATGGGACCACAGGCGTCCCAGCGCCGATAGGACGTCACGACCGTCGCGGACAACGCCACGACCCGGCCCGCGCGCCTGAGCCGCTTGGTGAAGTCGATATCCTCCATGAGCGGAATGTCTGCATATCCGCCCAACCGCTCGAAGACCGTCCTTCTGACAAAGATTGCCTGATCGCCCGTAGCGATGCCGGTCAGACGGGACCGTAGGTTCATCATCGAGCCGATGGCGCGGCTCAGGAGCGAGTCGCGGTCGAACCGGACGTCGAACCGGCCGCCGACGCAGACCGGGGCGCGCAGTGCGTCACGGATCGCATCTTTGGCTTCGCGCGGCAACAGGGTATCGGCGTGCAGGAACAGCAGGACGTCGCTTTTCGCCTCCGCCGCCCCGCGGTTCATCTGCCGGGCGCGGCCTGGCGGCGAAGCCAGTAGAGTAATAGTGCTGAGTGCTGAGTGCTGAGTGCTGAGTGCGCCAGCGATCTCCCGCGTGCGGTCGCCGCTGCCACCGTCGACCACGATGATCTCGTCAAACCCGAGCCCGATGGTGTGGGACAGCGTGCGAGGAAGCGCCTGTTCTTCGTTCAATGTCGGAATGACGACGGCGATGGTCATCGGAGTGAATCGTCATTCGTCATTGGTCAATCGTGAAGACTGACGCGTGCGGCATGTGATTGTTCAGCGCATGACGAGTGACGGTCGACGAGTGGCGAAGCCACCCGCGAC